>NZ_JBFRDQ010000091.1:0-14855 GCF_052113865.1 Allobosea sp. TAB14
CTACAGCAGCCCGGATGAAATCCGTCAGTGGAAAAATAAATCATCGAAGAAATACAGCTACACGGCCACGCCATTTTTGATTGTGCAGGAGCCTGGCCGCACTGTTGTCACCAGTCATGTCGCGGGCGACTTCCCAGGCAGTCCAGTCGATCTGCGTTACTTTTTCCGGTTGGAGAACGACAAGATCGCCGAGCTGGAGATCACCCTATGAGCCCATTCATCAGCCTCAAGGGCAAGCGGGCGCTCGTGACGTCCGGTACACGTGGCGCAGGCGCCACGACGGTCAAGCTCTTTCGAGAGCTRGGAGCCCAGGTCCTGACCAGCGCCCGGTCGAAGCCAGAGGACCTGCCGGCCGAGATGTTCGTGTCGGCCGACCTTACAACGCCGGAGGGCTGTGTAGAGCTGGCAAATACCGTCCGCGTGCGTTTGGGCGGAGTCGACATCATCGTGCACATGCTGGGCGGCTCCTCAGCCCCGGCCGGAGGATATGAGGCCCTTACCGACAAGGAATGGCAGAAAGAGCTCAACCTCAACCTCATGCCGGCAATTCGTCTCGATCGCGAGTTGGTTCCGGCGATGACGGCGCAAGGCAGCGGTGTCGTCATCCATGTCACATCCATTCAGCGAGTCATGCCGCTGCCGGAAGCGACSATCGGTTATGCSGCRGCGAAGGCCGCGCTCTCTTCCTACAGCAAGAGCCTTTCGAAGCTGGTTTCGCCAAAAGGGGTGCGGGTGGTCCGTGTCTCGCCCGGCTGGATCGCCACGGAGGCGTCCCTGGCTCTGGCGGAGCGCCTCGCCGCACATCACAGCGTCGACGTTGAGGCTGGCAAGAAGATGATCATGGATTCGCTCGGTGGAATACCGATCGGTCGTCCGGCCGAACCCGACGAAGTCGCAAGCTTGATCGCCTTTCTCGCGTCAGAGCGAGCAGGAAGCATCACCGGCACCGAATATGTGATCGACGGCGGGACGGTGCCGACAGTTTAAGCGGCCTCAGCCGTCGCGTTAGCTCTCGGAGGCAGGAGGCGATGATTGCGGAAATGGCGCTCGTCGCGGGATGCGGAATGGAGCGATGGACGTCAGGGGATGGTCCGGATGTTGTGGTCGGCGCCATCGGRTATGGGATCATCAGCGCGCCGGCGCGAAGGCGGCGAAACCACAGGCTTGAGAAACRGGTGCGTCGAAACAACTCAGCAGTCCCSATGCCRGGAAAACTGGCATCCTGATATTGGTGACCGATCRAGCCTGATGAAAAGCTGCCAGCGATCGCCGTATGGTGGAAAGGCGGGCCCCCGCCTACAAGGGGCCCTCGATGGCTGGTGTGGGAGCCCCYCTCCAAGTCATGCGGTATACKGCTCCCTGCCTCACTGACTGCACAGCTGCGGGCCGGAGGGCARCGAGGCATGTGCCGCCAGTGTGCCGCACTGAAGGATAGATAATCCCGTTGAGGCCCGCCGCGCRAGCGCTGTCGGCGAGCGCGTTTCCGATCGGATAGGCCTTGGCCTTTTCGGGGTTGARTGAGGGATGGTCAGGCACCTGCCGAAGATCGAGGAACTCGCCGGCAAGGCTACAAAACATTTCCGCATAATCGACGGTGGCATTGTAGTCACCCGCGTCAGCGAGCGCATTCGTCAGGTGATACCCGACTTCCCGGAGGCATGTGGCCACGTCGAGGGCTGCATACCAAGCGGCGCGCTCGGCTCCATTGAAACGGTTGGGCTCCTGCGGCTTGGCATAGGCGAARGATGCGTTGATGAAGTGAGCGTGGGGAACGTCATAGACAAGCTCGTTGGCGGCTAATCCAGAAATGCCGCGATCCTGTGCGGTCAGTCGGGAACTCGTCGCTCCTTCGATCTCCGCGAGAGCTTGGAGTTCGTCCTCATTGTCGACCAGTGGGATGAGTACCGCCGCTCGCAAACGAGCCGTTGTCACCAGTCGGATGGTCTTGGAGAACGCCTCGGTGACGATCGGCACGTCGTCGATCGACAATCACAAGCCTCCGCGAATCGCATCGACATATCGGCGCACTTCCAGCATCTGCGGAATTCCKCCTTTCAGCATCGACTCGATTGGACWCAATCGACCAAAAAGAGGTCCTTTGTTTTCGAGCTTGGGCCAGMGATCGGCCATGTCGTCGGCAAACAGGAGGTGAAGCCCCTTATAGATGCCGACCATCGCAGAAATGCGCGYGAGTTGGTCCTGGCTGAGGGACTTGTCCTTTCCCTCCTGCTTCAGACGTTCCCAAGTGCTCGTCGATACGTCGAGCAGCGCTGCCGCCTGCTGACCCGTGAGCCCCCAGTGCTCGACGAGACGCTTGTAGGCCTTGAGCGCTACCTTCGAGAGCCTGGTACGATCGGACTCAACAGAGAAGTCCTGTCGCTCTGGCAGGGCGGGAATGGGGATCGCAGCTGCTAGCATGGCTTTCTCCATCATTTAATGGCACTCCCATACATCAAATGATGGAGACTCGTCGAGATTGCAAGTGAGATCCCGCGGCCGGTGCTACGCGGCCTTTCTCCGCCGAGGTGCTACGTCCTTGATTTCACGTTTCTCATATGGCGACTATCTCGCTGTGACAGCGGGGGAGCGGGCCAAGCTATCGGCAACCGTGCAGTAGCGCCCTGACACTGGCATCGCCAACAAGCGGACCTTTCGGGCTGAGCTGCCGATAATCATTCAGACAAACACTTCTTCGCTTGCTACCCATCAATATATCCGGCATCTTGGATATATGGATAACTCTCAAGCCATATCTGCTATGGCCGCCCTGGCGCAGCCGACCCGGCTGGACACGTTCAAGCTGCTGGTCAACCGCGAACCCGAAGGAGTACCCGCGGGCGAACTCGCACGGCTGATCGACGTCCCCCAGAATACGATGTCAGCACATCTTGCCATCCTGGCGCGAGCGGGCCTGATCGTGGGAGAGCGGCAAAGCCGCTCGATCATCTACCGCGCCGACCTGGAAGGCTTCCGGGGCGTGATCGCCTTCCTGCTGAAGGATTGCTGCGGCGGCCGCGCGGATCTCTGCCAGCCGCTCATAGACGAACTCGTTCCCCCCTGCCCCTGAAAGCGCGGATCCTGGACGTCACCATCTATCACAACCCGCCTGCGGTACGTCTCGCAAGGCGCTCGCGATGCTCCAGAGGACGGCGGCTTCATGTTCGAGCGGTGGGGTTGCCCTGAGGGGCGGCCCTAGTCCGCGACCACCTTGAGAGGGAAGGCCCCCACCACATGACCGATCTTCCGAACGTCGACCTCGATAGCCTCGCCGCGCCCGATCTCGCCCGGCTGGAGCCGACGGAAAGGGCGTCGCATCCCCCTCGCATCCTACTGCTCTACGGGTCGCTTCGGACGCGCTCCTACAGCCGCCTGCTAATCTTGGAGGCCGAGCGCATCCTCCGCCACCTCGGCGCCGAGACACGAGTGTTCGATCCCGCCGGCCTGCCGATGCCGGACAGCATGCCGGCGGACCATCCCAAGGTGAAGGAGCTGCGCGAGCTGGCGTTATGGTCGGAAGGCCAGGTCTGGTGCAGCCCTGAGCGGCACGGCACGATGTCGGGCGTATTCAAGAGCCAAATCGACTGGATACCGCTGGAGCTTGGCTCCGTCCGTCCGACGCAGGGGCGAACGCTGGCGGTGATGCAGGTCTCGGGCGGCTCGCAGTCGTTCAATGCGGTCAACGCGCTGCGCGTCCTTGGGCGCTGGATGCGGATGCTGACCATCCCCAACCAATCCTCGGTCGCCAAGGCTTATCAGGAGTTCGAGGAGACGGGCCGGATGAAGCCGTCCGCCTACTACGATCGAGTCGTCGACGTGATGGAGGAGCTCGTCCGCTTCACGCTGCTGACCCGCGACCGTTCGGATTACCTGACGACCCGCTACAGCGAGCGGAAACATGTCGCCGAGGCGTCAGTAGCCTCTTTATAGCGACCGGAGCCAGGACGCCGAGAACGCAACAGCTGCGCCAGTTCCAGACATCGGGCCATCGCCGCGAAGCGGACGCTCCGGATCAGTTCGACCGTGTCAGATGAGGACCCATCTCGGCCCACGCGATTGGTCCGTACCGAACACGCGACGATGCTCGTACCTACGCGTTCCATTACATTCTGCAATGCCGTTCATTCCGGGTCTCGCGTGGGCGGCTTCGCGTCGGTGAAGGTGCCCTCCTACGCCCGAAGCGGGACCAGATCGCTTGCATCGGTCGTTTGCGCCATCCTAGGATCGCGGCATTGGAATTGCAGTGGCGYTGCCYGTGCAGCTTTTCSATCGCCTCGAACGAGGAATCACGGCATGAAGCGTCGGACGTTTCTGGGTGTTGCTGCCGGCGCCGCGGTCTCMGCGATGGCCAGGCCGGCACTCGCGCAGCGCGCCAGAGTGCTGAAATTCATCCCGGAATCCGATGTCGCGATCGTCGACCCGGTCTGGACGACGGCGACGGTCACRCGCAATCACGGCTATCTCGTTTTCGACACGCTCTACGGCCAGAACGCCAATTACGATTTCGAGCCCCAGATGGTCGCCGGCCATGCCGTCGAGGACGACGGCAAGACCTGGCGATTGACGCTGCGGGAAGGCCTGCGCTTCCATGACGGCGAACCGGTCCGGGCGCAGGATGTGGTGCCGAGCGTGCGCCGCTTCGCCGCCCGCGATGCTTTCGGCCGCGCCCTGATGGACGCGACGGACGAGCTCTCGGTCCAATCCGACCGCGTCGTGAAGTTCCGGCTGAAACGCCCCTTCCCGCTGCTGCCGGCGGCGCTCGGCAAGACCGGCACCTCGATGCCCTGCATCATGCCGGAGCGCTTCGCCGTCACCGACCCGAACAAGCAGGTCACCGAGATGATCGGCAGTGGGCCGTTCCGCTTCAAGGCCGACGAACGCATCCCGGGCGCACTGACCGTCTATGAACGGTTTGCCGACTATGTTCCGCGTGCGGATGGCTCGGCCACCTTCACCGCGGGCCCRAAGCAGGTKCATTTCGACCGCATCGAATGGCGCATCATTCCCRACCCGCAGACGGCGGCCAATGCGCTCTCCAATGGCGAGGTCGACTGGTGGCAGAACCCGACGCCGGATCTGCAAGGCACCCTCAAAGGCCGCTCAGGCCTCAAGCTGGAGGGGCTGGACCCGGCCGGCGGCATCGGCTGCCTGCGCTTCAACGCGCTGCATCCGCCCTTCGACAATCCGGCGATCCGGCGGGCGCTGCTCGGCGCCATCGACCAGGCCGAGTGCATGACGGCGGTCGCCGGCGACGAGCGCTCGCTCTGGAAGGATCATGTCGGCGTTTTCAGCCCGGACACGCCGATGGCGACGACGGCGGGGACGGAGATCCTTGTCGGCAAGCGCGATTTCGCCGCCGTCAAGCGCGCACTRGAAGCGGCCGGCTACAAGGGCGAGCGCGTCGTGCTGCTCGACCCGACCGACTATCCCTCGACCCATGCGCTCGCCGCGGTGGCGGCCGATGCCCTGCAGAAATCCGGCGTGAATGTTGAGCTGGTCTCGACCGACTGGGGCACGGTCGTCCAGCGCCGCGCCAGCCGCCAACCGGTCGACAAGGGTGGCTGGAGTATCTTCTTCACCTATCTGAACGGCACCAATAATTTCGACCCGGCGAGCCAGCTCGGCATCCGCGGCAATGGCGACCAGGCCTGGTTCGGCTGGCCGAAATCACCGCGCCTCGAAGAACTCAGGCTCGACTGGTTCGCCTCCAAGGATCTCGCGACCCAGAAGGCGATCTGCGCCGAGATTCAGAAGCAGTTCTTCATCGACGTGCCCTATATCCCGCTCGGCGCCTACTATGAGAAGACGGCCTATCGCGGGATCGCGGGCATGCGGATCGGTTTCGCTCAATTCTACGACGTCAGGCCGCTGTGACTCAGTCCAAGATCCGGATCGCCGTTCTCCAGTTCGCGCATGAGACGGTGACGTTCCTCCCCAACGACACGACGCTGGAGGATTTCATCTATCCAGGCTCSCCGGCCTCCGGCGAAGCGCTGCTCGCCACCGACCCCAAGGGCTACATGGGTGGCTTCGTGCAGGTCGCCCGTGAGTTTGCGGATGTCGAGCTSRTCGGCATCACCTCGCCGCTCTGGCCSCGCACCGGMACSGGCTCGGGCTGGGTGACCGAGGACGCCTATGAGCATTTCATGGGCATCATGATCGCGGAGCTGAAGGCGCAGCCGCAGTTCGACGGCGTCTATCTCGCGCTCCATGGCGCGCTCGCGGTGCGCGGCGTGCCACGGCCGGAGGCCGACATCGCCCGGCGTGTCCGCGAGGTCGTCGGCAACAAGGCCTTYATCWCCGCGACWTTCGATCCGCATGGCAACGAGGACGAAGCCTTCCTCSARCAGGCCGACATGGCSTTCWGCGTSAARTAYTTCCCSCATTACGACATGCATCTGCAGGGCGAGCGCGCRGCGCGCATGCTGGTCCGGGCGATCCGCGGCAGCTTCAAGCCGGTGCATCGCGCCCTGCGCATCCCGATCATCGCGCCGACCGTGGTGATGTGGACCGGCGCCTCSCCCTGGTCCGACCTGATCCAGCGCGCGCTGATCTGGGAGGCGCGCGAGCCCGACGTCTTCGTCAACGTCTTCTTCGGCTTTCCCTGGTCCGACGTTCCCGATGCCGGCATGTCGCTCCAGGTGCTGACCAACGACGATCCCGATCTCGCCGAGCGCATCATCCGCGACATGGCGGAATGGACCTGGCGCCGCCGCCACGCGCTGCTGGACACCGTCAGGATCTACAAGGCGAAAGAGGCGGTCGCGCTCGCCCGCGCGGCGGTTGCCGAAGACAAGGGCCCCGTCCTGCTCGCCGATTACAGCGACCGCTCCGGCTATGCGACATGGCTTCTCCAGGARATCGTCGCACAGAAGCTCGAACGCACGCTGATCGCGACGATCGCCTCCCCCGRGACGATCCGATCGGTGATCGGGTCCGGCGCGAAGCCGGGCGATGCGTTCGATGCGGAGATCGGCGGCCTCTTCGATGAATCGGCCGGGGCACCGGTCCGCATCTCCGGCACGCTGCGCTCGGTCGGGCCGGCGACGACCGCGCGCGGCCATGGCAGGGACTGGGTCTGCGTCGAATTCGGCAAGGGCAACCTGCTGGTGCTCAGCCCCTATCTCGTCCAGATCATCGAGCCTTCGGAGCTTTGGCAGCTCGGGCTCGCGCCGAATGAGTTCGACGTGATCGCGATCAAGTCGCGCGTCCATTTCCGTCGCGGCTTCGACGATAGYGGTTTCACGCCGACCATCATCCTCGTCGAGCCGCCCRAGCCCTTCGTGGGCACCGTTCATCTCGATGCTCTGYCCTACGAGAATCTCACGCTAAAGGACTATTATCCCTATGGCAGCCCGAGCTTCTCACCGGAAGGCTGAGGAACAAGGTGGCGGAGAGGCCCCMGTTGCTAACATTCGCACTCCGCTCGAAAGCAGACCTTCAGCCGCCTTGAGTTCGAAAAAATGATCRGATTMGCCTAGCCGACGAGCCACGGAAAGGGCAGCAGGCCARGTGGCGCGGCCGTCGATCGATGTTGGGCGGCTCGTCGAAGCGCAGCTCGAACTTCTTCGCCGCGGCGGGATRTACGCCGGAGATCAGGCCGCGGATGGCAAGCGCGTCAGGTTGCTGCAGCCTCGGCGCTCRGCTTCTCGACGATCGGACGCMCGAAGGACGGGATCACGCCCTTCTCGATGAGGCTYTGCGCGATGAAGCGTGCGACCAACGGCTTGTTCCGGCGCGGAGCAATCCCAAGCGCCGCTCAGGCCTCGGCTTCTAGCTTCGCATAGAAACYGGCCTCCATYGCATCAAGCTGCGCCCTGAAGGCAGCAGCCCACACGCTACGATCCTGTAAATAGATGCGGTATCGGGAGAGAAGACCGTCGTGGTCTACCCTTCCCATCAGCTTATCCGTTTTGACCGAAGCAAGCTCGGGTGTGAGACAGCGGCCCCATCTCCCGCCAGTTGGTTCGCCAAGCGACGCTCTACCTCGATCTTTACCGTTGCGCCGATCAATCGCTTCAGGGGCCGATCGGGAGACGTCCGAAGCCAGACACGGCCCGCCCACTGCAGAAAGCCGTCACGAGCGACCCATCGTTTGGCAAATGGCACGACGGCACGGAGATTGTGGCTGCCGTATGCGTGACGGCATCGAGATCGATTTCGCACTAGGTGGGGCGCAGCAGCAAACAGGTCATCGTCCGGATGCTCCATCGCTCAGAGACGAAGAAGGCCGACGCCGTTCCCGATATCGATCCGCGTCCCGAATTTCGCGGAATAATCCCTGAAGCGACTTAGAATCCGGTCCGCATCGGCTTCGGAAGCGAGTTCCGGTGCCAGGCGTTGTTCCAGGATATCATTCGTGGCGGACTCGCTGCCGCCGATGACGACTGGATGGAAGGAGATGCCGGAGAGCTCGCCGCTTTCGCCGAAGGAGCAGAGGCCGATCACGCTCTCCCATACTTCCCGGGCCAGCCATGGCGATTTCTCGGATCTGACGTGGAAGATGAAATTGCCRAGGCTGTAGAAGATCGGCCGRCCGCGATAGATCTCGACGGGCTGAAGAACGGGCGCGCCGTGGCTGACGAACATGGCCGCACCGGCATCGATGCAGGTCTTCGCAACGGCCCCGACCCAATCGGGAACCTGGTACCAGTCCGGCGCCCAGTGATGATGATGCAGATAGGCGATGACGAGGTGGCCTTGCTCGGCCGCCGCCGCGATGGTGGCGGTGTGCCGGGCGATGTCGCCGGCATCGATCTTCACATGCCGGCCGAACCTGTCGGAACGCCTGAAGATCGCGCGGGCGATGCTGATCTCGGTTTCGGGATCGAGGTCTGGCGCATCGTCGGGCTGGCTGTCGTTGCGGAGATCCATGATCGTGTAGCCGACCTTGTCGCGGACCCTGCGCAACTGGTCGAACGCATCAGCATCGACATCGACGACCTTGCTGAGTTTCAGGCGGTTGACGCCCGGACGCTCGGGACGCCCGTTGACGGAATCGCTCGCATACATGAAATCGGGCCCCGGACCGCCATCCATGGCCACSAGCGCCACCTTGCGGCCGGCGAATGCTCCCTTGGYTGCCYGGCCCGCCGCCGTGTGATTGCGCCCGATGCCGGCATGCAGGAAGCCGCGCCTGTCGACCTCCTCCAGAGTCGACAGAATACCGGACGGCCCCAGATCGAAGGCATGATTGTTCGACAGAGACAGCGCCTGGAAACCGAGCTCCTGCAGCGTGTCGAGCACGACCGGCTGGCTGCAACCGAAAACTCCTCCCTTCAGCGGCCATCCGCCATGGCTCCCGAGGATCGTGCTTTCGAAATTGGTGAACGGCAGGTCGGCGCGGCCGAGCACCTCCCGGACGCCCCGGAAGCCCGGCTTATCCACGCCGCGGATATCGTGCTTGATGAGCGACTGCCCGGTGACGGCGATCGTGAACATGTTCGTCATGACAAAGCTTCTCCTGCGCCGCGAAATGCCGCAGCGTGAAACGAGGTTGGTGGATGGGATGCTRGGAACCGTTGCGAGCGGCGCTYCGGAYTTGTTGCCGCGTCAGTGCGTGAAACGCCGGGGACGCGCGTCGATCAGAGTTCGGGTGTAAGGGTTTCGTGAATGGGCGAAGATGAAGTCCGCYGGGCCTTTGTCTTCGATCTTGCCGTCCTTGAAGATGTAGATCGCGCTGCAGAGCTGCTGCACAAGCGCGAGATCATGTGAGATGAAGAGCATMGCGATGCCCCGCTCGGTAACATTCTCCCGCAGGAGGGCGACGATCTCCGCCTGAACGGAGACGTCCAGCGCCGAGGTCGGCTCGTCGGCGACGATGATCCGTGGGCTGGCGAGGAGCGCGCGCGCGATGCAGATGCGCTGCTTCTGCCCGCCCGACAACTGATGCGGATATCGGGCGAGCAGGCTGCGCGCGAGCCCGAGCCTGTCCATCATCGTGGCTACGTCCGGCCGTTCGCTCCCTGGCCTGACGGTGCCGAAGCGGACGCTTTCCTGCAGTGTCGCGCCCACCGACATGCGCGGGTTCAGCGATACCGCTGGATCCTGGAAGATCATCTGGACCTTGCCCAGCAATCCGTTGCGCGCCCCGGAGCGCGCGATATCGAAGGCGGTGCCGTCGATTTCGAGCGTGCCGTCGCCGGCGGTTTCCAGGCCTGCGATGATCCGGCCCATCGTGCTCTTGCCGCTGCCGCTCTCCCCGACGATCCCGGTGATCGCGCCGTGCTCCAGCGCGACGGTGACATCCTGCAGCGCAGGTTTCCCGTGTCCCTTGSGGAACCAGGCTAGCGARCGCCTGTGAAAGGTTTTCTTGATGCCGCTTGCGAGRAGGATCGGCGGCGTCCCCGCAAGCTCATGCCGCGCCTGCGGCTGYGGGCTTTTCGGGTTCTCGCCGGCTTCCTGCCGCGTTTCGGGATCGGACAGCCGTAAMCGCGGTACGGCCGCAAGCAGGCTGCGTGTGTACGGCTCCCGGGGCGCATCCAGGAGTGAGGACGTCACCCCGTGCTCCACGACCCGCCCGTGCCGCATCACGACGACCCGGTCGGTGATGTCGGAGACGACCCCCATGTCATGYGTCACGAGAACAATCGACACCCGGGTTTCATCGACGAGCTCGCGCAGGAGGTTGAGGATCTGCTTCTGCACCGTCGCGTCGAGGGCGGAGGTCGGCTCGTCCGCKATGATGATGTCGGGAGATCCGGCCAACGCGATTGCGATCACGACGCGCTGGCGTTGTCCGCCGGAGAACTGGTGAGGATAGCTGTGATAGCGCTCGYCAGCGTCGGGGATGCCGACACGGATCAAAAGGTCGATGGCGCGGATGCGCGCGTCCTGGCGCGAGATGCCGTCGTTCGTGGCCCGGATCGTCTCTTCGAGCTGAGGGCCGACTGCCATCAGCGGATCGAGCGATGCGGTATGGTCCTGGAAGATCGCGGATATCCTGCGTCCTCTGATCCGTCCCCACGACCGGCTGTCCGCGGCGTCGAGCGCCTCGCCGTCGAACAGGATCGTGCCGCCCATCCTATCGAACTCGGCCGGGAGCAGGCCGAGGATGGCGTTGCCGAGCGTCGACTTGCCGGCTCCGGACTCGCCGATCAGGCCAAGAACCTCGCCACGATGAAGATCCAGGCTGACATCCTGCAGGATCGTCGCCGCACCGGACTCTCCCCGATGCTTCAGGGTGAGGTTTCTGACGGCTAGCAGAGGCGCCAGCGCACTGTCATGCGTCATGGGAACGGCTCCTCGGATCGAGGCTGCGCCGGACGTCCTCGCCGACGAAGTTGATGCTTGCGATGAGGCCGAACAGCGCCAGACCGGGAAACAGGCTGATCCAGTATTGGCCGGTCAGCAGATACTGAAAGCCGTTCGCCACGGTGGAGCCGAGCGAGGGCTTGTCGATCGGCACCCCCAGGCCGAGGAAGGACAGGGTCGCTTCGAGGGCAACCGCATGCCCGAGTTCAATCGGGAGCAGCGTGATCGCCGGCGCGATGCTGTTGGGCAAGATATGCCGGAAGATGATCCGCCCTGTGGGCAGCCGCAGCAGCCGTGCCGCATCGAGRTAGGGCTTGCCGATCTCGCTGAGGGCGACGCCGCGCGCRATCCGCGCATAGGTCGCCCATTGCACGATGATGATCGCGAGGATGATCCGGTCGATGCCCGGCCCGAGTGTGACGATAGCGATCAAGGCCACGAGGATGGTGGGGAGGCTGAGCTGGAGATCGACGATACGCATCAGGACGGCATCGACCCATCTGCCGAAATAGGCCGCGCTGACGCCGATGGTGACGCCGATTAGCGCCGCGATCGCGGTGCTGGTGACGGCGACGACGAGGCTGATGCGCAGGCCGTAGAGGATGGTGCTAATGATGTCCCGCCCGAGCCCATCTGTTCCCAGAAGATAGACATAGCCGCCGCCGCTGCTGGTTCCGGGAGGCGATGACGCTTCCCATCCGAAGATCTGCAGGGGATCGTAGGGGTTCTGGGGRGCGATGGCCGGYGYGGCGAGCGCCAGCAGGACATAGGCGGCGAGCACGAGCCTCGCGAAGCCGGYGCGCCCTCGTTCCGGGCGCTTCCAAAAAGCGCGCATGATTGCAGCTTTCATCGGATCGCTTTCGTCACGACAGGCGCACGCGCGGGTCGAGCACGGCGTAGAAGAGATCGACCAGGGCGTTTAGCCCGATGAAGGCGACGGAGACGAAGGTCAGGGTCGCCATCACGACCGGGCGATCGAGRAGCTGGATGGAGTCGATCAGCAGCTTRCCGATGCCCGGCCAGGCGAAAATCGTTTCAACGACCACCGCGAAGGCGAGCATCCCGCCGAACTGCATGCCGATCATCGTGACGATCGGGATGCTGATATTTGGCAAGGTGTGCCTGAACAGGATGCGCCGGGAYGASAGGCCCTTCGCYCGGCAGAACCGCACGAAATCCTGGTTCTCGACCTCGGCCGTTCCCGCCCGCGCCAGTCGCGCGATCAGCGCGACATTGGGGATCGCGAGCGTCAGGGCAGGGAGCGCCAAGTGGCGCAAGCCGTCGAGCGTCGTGAAGCTCCATTCCTGGCCCATCAGTAGGACAGTCGGACCGCGCCCGCTCGACGGAAACCAGCCCATCGCKACCGCGCCGAGAAGGATCAGCACCATGCTCAGCCAAAAGGACGGGATGCTCAGTGCGAACACGCTCGCCTTGAGGACGGCACGGTCGATCCATCCGCCTTGCCGRCGGCCCGCCAGCAGGCCGAGCAGCGTGCCGCTGGGCGCGGCGATCAGCATCGCCGTCGTCGCCAGTTCGAGCGTGGCGGGCACCTTGCTCATGACCAGTGCAAAAGCCGGCAGGTGATAGATGTAGGACGTCCCGAAATTGCCGGCGAGGACGTTGCTCATGAAGCGGCAGTATTGCCACCAGAGCGGCTGATCCAGGCCGAGCGCGATCGTCGCGTTGCGGATGTCCTCGGCGGTGGCCGTTTCGATATTGACGACGTTGTAGACGGGGTTGCCGACGCTGTGGATGCCGGTGAAACCGATCACCGACAGGGCAAGGAGGACGAGGAGAGCTTGTGAAAGCCTTCCGACGATGGCGCTCGTCATGGCCGTGCCCTCACTGTCCCGCCGGGACGGCCTGCATGGCAGTCGTCAATCCACGTGGATGAACGGCATAAGAAGCTACCTTCTGCCCGTACCCGGTGATCAGGTGGAAATGATAGAGCGGCAGCATCGGATAGTCGGCCATGACGAACTCCGTCGCAGCCGCGAGCGCGGCGCTGCGCRCCGGACCCTCCTCGATTGTCTTRGCCTTCGCYAGCATCGCGTCGAATTGCGGGTTGGAATACCTGCCGTAGTTCAGCGAGCCCGTGCCCAGCTCGACATTCGGGGATGCGAGAAGCGCATCCAGGCAGAACGTCACGGCATCACCCGAACAGCCWCCGTACCAGGCGGGATAGTCACCCTTGGCCCGCTGCGTGGCGAAAACCGAAAACGGAGAGACGACCGGCTGGGCGCGTACGCCGATCCGCGCCCAGTTCTGCGTGACGGCCTGAAGGGACTCGCTGTCGCCGGGATAGCGCCCGGCAGGCCCCGCCAGCACGACGTTGAAGCCGTCCGGAAAGCCGGCCTCAGCCAGGAGCGCTTTGGCGGCGCCGTAATCCGGCGCGGTGACTTTGAGATTGGGCGAGGTTCCGGACAGGCCGCTCGGGAAGATCTGAGAGGCTGCGGTGCCGTACCCCAACAGAATCTTCTCCGCGATGAAGGAGCGGTCGGTGGCCATGGAGAGAGCCTGACGCACGCGCTTGTCACGGAAGGGGTTCTTGATCGGTTTGCCGGATTTGTCGGTCACGCCGGGAGCGGYTTCCCGCTCGATGTCGAATTGGAGAAAGTTGGAGCGAGCGGCGCTGGCGCTTTCGACCTTCAGGCCGCGTTGCTTGAGGCCGGGAACGTCCCGCGCCGGGATGGAGTCGGCGACATCGACATCGGCTGTCGTCAGCGCGGCAACGCGCGCGGCGGGACTCTCGATCACCCTGAAGGTTACCTCGGTCCAGGCGGGTACCCCACCCCAGTAGCTGTCATTTCGCGTCAAACGGAAGATTTCGCCGGATTGCCAGCTCTGGAATTTGTAGGGGCCAGTTCCGATCGGGCGAGCTGCGGTATTCAGTTCATCGGTCGAAGCAAACCCGTCCGCSTTGTGCGGCATGATGAAGATCGCGGCGAGCGACAGCGGCAGCGTCGGGGAATCGGTGTTCGTTTCAATAACGACGGTCAGTGGGTCCGGTGCCGTGACGGATTTGATCACCTTCGCATAGGACCGATAGCCGCCGCTTGGCGGCGTCAGGAAATCGCGGATTCGCGTGAGCGAATAGATCACGTCCCGGGCAGTGAAGGGCGACCCGTCATGGAAGCGGACCCCTTCGCGCAGCTTGAACTCCCATCGCGTGTCGGAGAGCCGCTTCCACGAGGTCGCCAGGCCCGGCTGAGGATCGAGATGCTCGTCCTGGCTCACCAGRCGCTCGTAAATATGCGACAGGAGGGAGTTGTTCTCGTTCAGGTCCGCATAATGGGGATCGAGCGTCATCAGYTTATATGAGGTCGCAACCCGCAACGCCTGGGCCGCTACGGGTCGTGCCATTGTCGCGATGCCGGCAAGGACGCTCRCCATCAGGGCGAGCCGAAGGCAAWAATAAGACAAGTGTTTCAAGATGATGCCCCTCACTCTTTTTCGCCCCATCGCCGCTGCCGATGCCGCGCCAGCCGCAGAGATCCTGGGGAGCGCTCTGTGAGGAACAATCGGAGACGCGCCCGAACGGGTCAATTTATTAAGTTTCTGCAAAGCTGATTAGCTCTGCTAATATCTCTCGGCGGTCTTGGCAG
>NZ_JBFRDQ010000092.1:0-14758 GCF_052113865.1 Allobosea sp. TAB14
CAAGACGACGACTGGCCTCCTCGTGAGGCCAGCCCCCACAACAAGGCTGTTCACGCAGATGCTTCGTCTCCAGGCCCGCAAGGTCATTCTCGTCCTGCTCGTGCTGTTCTTCGGCTGCGGGCTTGCCGTGCCGAACCTGTTCTCGCCGGAGACGCGCAAGTCGATCGAGGAGAATGCGCCCTCCTGGATTCCGCGCTTCCTGCTGCCGACCCATGCGGTGGTGCTCGGCCTCGACCTGCAGGGCGGCTCGCACGTCCTGCTCGAGATCGACCGCGCCGATTTGATCCGCAGCCAGGTGACGCAGTTGCGCGATGATACGCGCCGCATCCTGCGCGAGGAGCGCATCAGCCTCCAGGGCGGTATCCAGACGACGACGCGCGGCGTGCAGATGCGCATCCCCGACGCGGCCGAGCGCGCGCGTGTGCTGCCCAAGCTGCAAGAGCTTTCGCAGCCGGTCGGCACGCTCGGCGCCTTCGGCCCGTCCGGCAACCAGTCGATCGCGATCACCGAGCAGCCCGACGGACTGATCCAGCTCACCGTGACGGAAGCCGGCTCGAACGAGCGCATCCGCCGCGCCGTCGAGCAGGCGATGGAAGTGCTACGCCGGCGCGTCGACGCGCTCGGCACGACCGAGCCGAACATCCAGCGCCAGGGCCTTGACCGCATCCTCGTCCAGGTGCCCGGCCTGCAGGATTCGCAGCGGCTGAAGGAAATCCTCGGCGACACCGCCAAGCTGGAGTTCCGCCTGCTGGGCGATGCCAACAGCACCGATGTCGACATGCTGCCCTCGCAGGATTCGGGCGGCCAGCCCGTGCCGGTGCTGCGCCAGCCCGTCGTCGACGGCGCCGATCTGGTCGATGCGCAGCCCTCCTTCGATTCGCGCACCGGCCAGCCGATCGTGAATTTCCGCTTCAACATCCGCGGCGCCCAGCGCTTCGGCCAGATCACCACCGAGAATCTTGGCCGCCCGCTCGCCATCGTGCTCGACAACAAGGTGATCTCGTCGCCGGTCATCCAGTCGCCGATCACCGGCGGCTCGGGCCAGATCTCCGGCAACTTCACCGTCCAGCAGGTCAACAACCTGGCGATCCTGCTGCGCGCCGGCGCGCTGCCCGCCAAGATGACCATCGTCGAGGAGCGCACCGTCGGTCCGGGCCTCGGCGCCGACTCGATCCATGCCGGCAAGCTCGCGACGCTGATCGCCGGCGTTCTCGTCGTGCTCTACATGCTCGGGACCTACGGCATCTTCGGGCTGATCGCGAGCGTCGCACTCTTCGTCCATGTCTGCCTGATCTTCGGCCTGATGTCGCTGATCGGGGCGACGATGACGCTGCCCGGCATCGCCGGCATCGTGCTCACCATCGGCACGGCGGTCGACTCTAACGTGCTGATCTATGAACGCATGCGGGAGGAGGAGCATCAGGGCCGCAGCCTCGTCTCGGCGCTCGAAGCCGGCTTCCAGCGCGCCTTCGCGACGATCATCGACTCGAACGTCACCATGCTGATCGCGGCCGTGGCGCTGTTCTCGCTCGGCTCCGGCCCGGTGCGCGGCTTCGCCGTGGTGTTCATCCTCGGCATCCTCACCACCGTCATCACGGCAGTGACGCTGACCCGGATGCTGATCGCCGTCTGGTATCGCTGGGCCAAGCCCAAGCACCTTCCGTTCTGACGCAGCCCAAGCTCCAGGAGATTGGCCATGCGCCTGCTTCGTATCGTTCCCGACAATACCCGCTTCAAATTCGTCTGGTTCCGCCGGTTCAGCTATCCGATCTCGGCCGCCTATTCGATTCTGGTGCTGGCGCTCTTCCTGACGGTCGGCCTGAATTTCGGCATCGACTTCAAGGGCGGCACCCTGATCGAGATGCAGGCCAAGAGCGGCAAGATCGAGATCGCGCAAGTGCGCCAGACCGCCAATGCCCTCGGCTTCGGCGAGGCGGAGGTGCAGGAGTTCGGCGACGGCACGGAATTGTCGATGCGCTTTCCGCTCCAGGCGGGCGGCGAGGCGGCGCAGCAGGGCGTGGTGACGAAGGCGCGCGACGCTTTCGCCTCGACCTATGAGTTCCGCCGCGTCGAGACGGTCGGGCCGCGGGTCTCGGGCGAGCTGGTTCAGGCCGGCGCGCTCGGCGTCGTRCTCGCGATCATGGGCGTGCTGATCTATCTCTGGTTCCGCTTCGAGATGCCGCTCGCCATCGGCGCGATCCTCGGCACGCTGCACGACATCGTGCTGACGATGGGCTTCTTCCTGATCACGCAGCTCGAATTCAACCTGACCTCGATCGCGGCGATCCTGACCATCGTCGGCTATTCGCTGAACGAGACGGTCGTGGTGTTCGACCGCACGCGCGAATTGCTGCGCCGCTACAAGACGATGCYGATCCCGGAGCTGCTCGACCTTTCGGTCAACTCGACCCTGTCGCGCACCGCGATGACGGCGACGACGACCTTCCTGTCGCTGCTCGCGCTCGTCATCTTCGGCGGCTCGGCGATCGAGGGCTTCGCGCTCGTCATGCTGTTCGGCGTCGTGGTCTGCACCTATTCGGCGATGTTCGTCTCGACCCCGGTGCTGCTCTACATGGACGTTCGCGGCCAGGGCCAGCGCGAGGAAGCCCGCGAGAAGACGCTCGCCGGCGCCAAGCCCAAGGCCGGCTGAGGCCGGCGGCCATGGCGCGCTTCGAGGGCTTCGTGCCGGGGCGCTGGGCGCTCGATGCGATCGGAGCCGGTGGCTTCCGTTTCGCCGAGATGAGCCACAAGGGCTCGATCATCGCGACGCCGGCCGGGATACGGCTCTGGCCGGTGACGCAATTCTCCGAGGTCACGCTCGACAGCCTCCAGCCGATTCTTGATGAGGCCGGGGCGATCGACTTCCTGATCATCGGCACCGGGCCGGACATCGCCTTCATTCCGCCGGCCTTGCGCGAGCCGCTGAAGCAGGCCGGCATCACCGTGGAAGGCATGGCGACGGGCGCCGCCGCGCGGACCTATAATGTCCTCGTCGCCGAGGATCGCCGCGTCGCGGCCGCGCTGATCGCCATCCCCTGAGATCGCGGCACAGGCCGCGTCCGGCTGCGGCGTTTTGGCAGCCATGAATCGTGGGCGTAGCCCCCGCGGGGGCATTGGCCTAGACTGAGGACGAAAGCGAGGCCGGGCATGGCGGGCCGAGACGGTACGACACCGCAGGTTCAGACAGATCAGCGCGACGATAGGGTGCCTGCGCGCCTGCCGGAGGCCTATGCGCATTGCGCGGCGCTGGTCCGGGAGCAGGATCAGGATCGCTATATCGCGACGCTCTACGCGCCTGAGGCGCGCCGTCACGGGCTCTTCGCGCTCTATGCCTTCAGCCAGGAGATTGCGCGGGTGAGGGCGCTCGTCAGCGAGCCGCTGCCGGGCGAGGTCAGAATGCAATGGTGGCGCGACCTGCTCGAAGGCCAGCCGAATGGCGAGGTGCAGGGCCACCCCGTCGCTGCGGCGCTGCTCGACACGGTGAAGCGCTATCGCCTGCCGATCGCGCCACTGACCGGGCTGATCGATGCCCGCACCTTCGATCTCTATGACGACCCCATGCCGTCGCTGCGGGATCTGGATGGCTATGCGGGAGAGACTTCCAGCGCCCTGATCCGGCTCGCCTGCATCGTGCTGGCCGGCGGGCGTGACCCCGGCGGGGCGGTGGCTTGCGGCCATGCCGGCGTCGCCTATGCGCTGGCCGGGCTGATGCGCGCCTTCCCCTGGCATGCGGCGGAGGGGCAGGTCTATCTGCCGGCCGACATCCTGGCCCGCAACGGCGTGACGCGGGACGACATCGTGCGCGGGCGCGGCGGGCCCGGTGTGCTCTATACGCTCAAGGAATTGCGCGAGATCGCGCGCAACCATCTCAAGCAGCTCGCGAGCCTGAGCGACACGATTCCGCCGGCGGTGCAGGCAGCCTTCCTGCCGGTCGCGCTGGTCGAGCCCTATCTGCGCAAGATGGAAGGCAAGGGCTACGATCCCTATCGCACCATCATCACCTTGCCGGCCTGGCGCCGGCAGTGGATCCTGTGGCGAGCGGCGCGGAAAAGCTGAAAGGCTCCGTCATGCTCGGGCTCGGACCGAGCATCTCCTCCAAAAGAGCCCCGGGGGCTGCACTTCGCTTCCGACCGGGATGACGGTCAGCGCTTCACTCTGCCGCTTTCGCCTGCTCGCTTCCGGCCCATTCCTCCATCACCTGCTTGGCGCGCGCCGTCAGCGCCTGCTTGCGGGCGAGGCTCTTGGCCGGGCCCTTGAGGCGCTTGCCGTCGGGGCCCGTCTTGGCGACGCCCTCGATCGGCGGGAACAGGCCGAAATTGATGTTCATCGGCTGGAAGGAACGCGGTCCCTCGTCGATGGTGGTGATGTGGCCGCCAGTGATGTGGTTGACCAGTGCGCCCAGCGCCGTCGTCGCGGGCGGCAGCGGCAGGTCGCGACCGAGCCGCTCGGCCGCCGCCATGCGTCCGGCGAGGAGGCCGATCGCGGCGCTCTCGACATAGCCCTCGCAACCGGTGATCTGGCCGGCGAAGCGCAGCCGCGGATCGGCTTTCAGCCGCAGCCGCTCGTCGAGCAGCTTCGGCGAGTTGAGATAGGTGTTGCGGTGGATGCCGCCGAGCCGCGCGAACTCGGCGTTCTGCAAGCCGGGGATCATCCGGAAGATCGCGGCCTGCTCGCCATATTTCAGCTTGGTCTGGAAGCCGGTCATGTTGAACAGCGTGCCGAGCGCGTTGTCCTGGCGAAGCTGCACCACCGCATAGGCCTTCACGGACGGGTTGTGCTTGTTGGTGAGGCCGACCGGCTTCATCGGGCCCCAGCGCAGGGTCTCGCGGCCGCGCTCGGCCATGACCTCGATCGGCAGGCAGCCGTCGAAATAGGGCGTGCCTTCCCACTCCTTGAACTCGGTCTTCTCGGCGGCGAGGAGCGCGTCGATGAAGGCCTCGTACTGGTCCTTGTCGAGCGGGCAGTTGATGTAGTCGGCACCGGTGCCGCCCGGACCGGCCTTGTCATAGCGCGACTGGAACCAGGCCTGATCCATGTCGACCGAATCGAAATGGACGATCGGCGCGATGGCGTCGAAGAAGGCGAGCTCGCTCTCGCCGGTCAGCGACAGGATGCCCTGCGCCAAAGCCGAGGAGGTGAGCGGGCCGGTAGCGATGACGACATTGTCCCATGCGGCAGGCGGGAGGCCGGCGATTTCGCCGCGCTCGATCGTGACGAGCGGATGAGCCTCCAGCGCGGCCGTGACCCCTTGAGAGAAGCCGTCGCGATCGACGGCGAGCGCGCCACCGGCCGGGACCTGATGCGCATCGCCCTTGGCCATGATCAGCGAGCGGAGGCGGCGCATCTCCCAATGGAGCTGGCCGACGGCATTGCTCGACGCATCGTCGGAGCGGAAGGAGTTGGAGCAGACCAACTCGGCCAGCCCCTCGGTCTTGTGGGCGTCGGTGCCGCGCACCGGGCGCATTTCGTGGAGGATGACGGGAATGCCGGCCTGAGCGATCTGCCAGGCAGCTTCCGAGCCGGCGAGGCCGCCGCCGATGACGTGTACGGGTTGAACTGACGAGGTTGCCATGGCTCGGATGTGTCCGCAGCCGGCTTTCAGGTCAAGGGATGAATTCGGGCTGCATCATTGCGAGACGCGTAGCGGCGAAGCAATGACGGCGGGGTCAGACGGCCCCAAAATGCAAAATGCCCGCCGGGAGGCGGGCATTCGCTCTTCGACCGAAGCTCGAGGGGAGGGGAAACACGAGCCTCAGGAGAAACTACACGGAACGCACCACGCACGACGCGTGGCGGTTCGTATTCGGTAACTTCAGGCCGCRGCGTGCGAGCGGGCGATGAAGKKGATCTCCGAGCGYGACAGGCCRAGATCGTCGAGCTCACGGTCGGTCAGACGSGAGAGCTCGCGAACGGTCTCGCGGTAGCGGAGGTAGGCGCGGATCTTGGCAGCGATCATGGTGACGAACATGGTGGTTTTCCTTGCGTGTATTCCGGAGCGGGGCGGTGCCCACAGCGACAATCTCGTTGTGCAGTGCATATAAGCCAGGCGGTCTGCCGCTTACAGAGGCTCTGCCTCAATTCCGTTATGCGCCTTGCGCATGAACCATTAAGATGTCGGTTACTTTTGTGCCGTTGCCCTGCGCTGGAGACGTGCCTCGTTTCAAATGCAACCGATTTTCTGCCTATTATTTTGTCTTTCCTCCATTCGCGATCCAGGTCGAGCGAACGGGTGCCTGCGTTTTGACCATGTTGCATGTGCTCACTGATGCATAGCGGGGACAGCCGAGGCTCTGCACTGCAAAATGGAACGATCGTCATTGTCCGGTCGCAATCGGAGGTGCCGGCCGGCAACGGAAACCGGGCCGATTCCCGGAAGTGGCGGAGCGAGCCGCGAAGCTGATTCCGAGCCGCCCATCGGCTGCTTTTGCCGGGCAATTTGTGCCGCTTGGGCGAGGGGCAAATGGGCTCTCGCGATTATCTCACTGAAAACGAAGGCATTTCCCCGCCTGGCGGCGCGGCCCGGGGCTTGCTGGGCATATGGATCACATCCGGAGGATGCCATGTCGGTCGCCATCTCCAGCCGGTCCCCTGCACCGGCTTCCACATTCCCGCTCGGGACGCGTTCGTCGAGCACCGCTGCGACGGAAGCGGATGGCAAGGCGGCCGACGCTTCGGCTTCCTCCTCGGTCAAGGCCGATTTCCTGAAATTCGCGCGGATGAGCCCGGAGGAGCGGGTCCAACAGGCGGTCCTGTCGAAGCTCGGCATGACCGAGGAACAGTTCAACAAGCTCGACGCCAAGGCCAAGGGCGATGTCCTCGCCAAGGTCCGCGACGAGATCCTGCGCCAGATGGACACGAAGGGCGGGCGCCGCACCGGCACTGTCGCCGATATCAAGGTCTGAGCGGCCGCTTCTATAGAGAGGCCCTTGGAGTCTGGGTGGCCTTGTGGTTCCGATCCAAAACAGCCCGCCTTAACTGGCCTTACCCGCGTCGAAGCGCAGCAGCCGCAGCGCATTCGCCGTGACGAGGACCGTCGCGCCGGTATCGGCCAGGATCGCGACCCAGAGCCCGGTATAGCCGAGCACGCTCGTCACCAGGAACACGGCCTTGAGGCCGAGCGCGATGGCGATGTTCGCGCGGATATTGCCCATTGCCGCGCGGGCCAGCCGGATCATCGCGGCGATGTCGCGCACCCGGCTCTTCAGCACGGCGCCGTCAGCGGTTTCCAGCGCCACGTCGGTTCCCGAACCCATGGCGATGCCGACGCTCGCCGCGGCCAGCGCCGGAGCGTCGTTGATGCCGTCGCCCACCATCATCACCGGCGTGCCGGCGGCGAGCTCCCTCAGTGCGGCGACCTTGCCGTCCGGCATCAGCTCGGCCTTGTGCTCCATGCCGAGCGCGCCGGCGATGGCGGCCGCGGTGCGGGCGTTGTCGCCGGTCAGCATGGTCGCGCGGACGCCCATCGCTTTGAGTTCGGCGATGGCGGGGGCGGCATCCTCTCGCGGCTCGTCGCGCAGCGCGATCAGCCCGGCCAGCGTGCCGTCGACGATGACGGCGGCGACGGTCTTGCCGGCCGATTCCAGCGACTCGACGGAGGCCTTGGCCCAATCGTCGAATGGGGCGCGGGCCGTGGCATGGCGTGGCGCGCCGACGAACACGGCGCGGCCCTCGACCTTGCCGGTGACGCCCTGGCCGGCCAGCGCCGCCGCTTCCGCAGCCGGTGTGAAGGCGACCGCGTCAGCCCGGGCGCGCTCCAGAACAGCCTCCGCCAGGGGGTGGGCGGAGCCGGCCTCGACGGCGGCCGCGAAGGCCAGAACCTCGCGTTCTTCCCGGTCGAGGGCGACGATGTCGGTGACGCGAGGCTTGCCCTGGGTCAGCGTGCCTGTCTTGTCGAAGGCGACGAGGCCGGTGCGGGCGGCCGTCTCGATGACGACGCCGCCCTTCATCAGCAGGCCCTGGCGGGCGCCGGCCGACAGCGCGGCGGCGATGGCGGCCGGAACCGAGATGACCAGAGCGCAGGGGCAGCCGATCAGCAGCAGCGCCAGAGCGCGGTAGATCCAGACTGACCACTCGCCGGCGAAGAGGAGCGGCGGCACCAGCGCGACCAGCAGGGCGAGGCCGACGATCGCCGGCATGTACCAGCGCGAGAAGCGGTCGATGAAGCGTTCAGTCGGCGCGCGGGCCTCCTGCGCCTCCTCGACCAGGCGGATGATGCGGGCGATGGTGTTGTCCTGCGCTGCCTTGTCGACGCGCACGCGCAGCGCCGCCTCCCGGTTGACCGAGCCGGCAAAGACCGGCTCGCCGACCCCCTTGGTCTTCGGCACGGACTCGCCCGTCACCGGGCTCTCGTCGATACCGGAGATGCCGTCGGTGATCTCGCCATCGGCCGGGATGCGGTCGCCGGGGCGCACCAGCACGATCTGGCCGATCGTCAGGCTGGCAGCGTCGACCTGCCGGGTGGCGCCGTTCTCCTCGACGATGGCGGTCTTCGGAACGAGGTCGCCGAGCGCGCGGATCGAGGCGCGGGYGCGATCGGCCGCCACGCCTTCGAGCACCTCGCCGACGGCGAAGAGGAAGACGACCAGCGCCGCTTCCTCGGCGGCGCCGATGAAGAGCGCGCCGATGGCGGCAATCGTCATCAGCATCTCGATGGTGAAGGGAATGCCGGAGCGTGCCGCCGCGAGAGCACGGCGCGCCACCGGCGCCACGCCGATCGCGCAGGCGACGACGAAAGCCCAATAGGCGATGTCGTGCCGGACCGTGCCGACGATCCAGGCGGCGGCGAGCAGCGCGCCCGTCACCAGCACCAGCCGGCCCTTGCCGGTCTGGTACCAGCTCACACCGTCCGGCGTGACCTCGTGGACATGGCCGGGCAGGCCGTGGCCCTCGTCGGCCTTCGCGGCGGCTCCGGCCGATTGCCCGTGCCGGCCATGGGCGGCGTGATCGTGGCCGGCGTGATTGTGACCAGCGTGGTCGTGTCCATGATCGTGACCCGAGCAGCCGGCGCCGTCATGGGCGTGCGCGCCGTGGTCATGCGATTCATGGTCGTGCGATTCCTGGGCATGACCATGGTGGTCATGGTCGTGACCGCCACAGCAGGGCGCCGCTTCGGCGGCCGGCTTCCGAGCGGGGGCGGCCGCGAGCGCGGAGGTTGTATAGCCGAGCCCGTTGACGCGCTTTTCCACGGCGCCGGCGCTGGTCTGCGCCTCRTCGAGCGCCAGCGTCAGCGTCTCCGACATCACGGAAAGCCTGACGTCGCTGACGCCGGGCATGCGTTCCACCGCGCCGCGGATCTTCGTCGCGCAGCTCGCGCAATCCATGCCGCCGACCTTCCAGGAGAGGGTCTTCGGTTCGGATTCGGTGCGGGTCGCCATGGTCTGTCTCCGTCTGCCTTCGCTACGGGACACAGCTTCTACAAGCTGTAGCCACTTCAGGTTCAAGAGAAAAATGATCGCCGCTGCGAACAGCGCGCCGATGCCGCGATCCCAGGCCGGCGCAACCTTGCATTGCCGCTGGTCTTGTTTCTGCATGCAGTATGCAGCTAGAAATCGATAGCTCCTCAAAGCGGGCGGACAGCCCGGCTGGGTCATTGCGGCAGGACGCGACCGATGCGCTGGCGGCTGAGCCGTCCCGATGCAGTCGGCGCGTTCCGGCCATGCGTCCGGCAGGGCAGGGAGGAAAAACGGCATGGCACAAGCCGGACCATCGATGGCCCTGAGAGGGCTGCGGGTGCTGGACCTGACGCGGGTGCGGGCCGGGCCGACCTGCGTGCGAATCTTCGCGGATTTCGGGGCGGACGTGATCAAGGTCGAGAGCCCGCCGGGTTTCGATCCGAACGAGAACATGAGCGGCCCGCGCCTCGGCTACGACATGCAGAATCTGCATCGCAACAAGCGTTCCCTGGCCATCAACCTGAAGACGGCCGAGGGCAAGGCGATCCTGATGCGGCTGGTCGAGGAAGCCGATCTCCTGGTCGAGAACTTCCGGCCGGACGTCAAGGAACGGCTCGGCCTCGATTTCGAGACCCTGCATGCCATCAATCCACGGCTGATCCTGGTCTCGATCTCCGGCTTCGGGCAATCTGGCCCGTACCGGACGCGGGCCGGCTTCGACCAGATCGCGCAGGGCATGGGCGGGATGATGTCGGTGACCGGCCTGCCTGGGCAGGGGCCGGTGCGCGCCGGCATCGCGCTGGCCGATTCCTCGGCGGGGCTCTACGGGGCCGTCGGCGCGCTGGTGGCGCTGCAGGAGCGGGCCCTGTCCGGCAAGGGGCAATGGGTGCAGACCTCGCTGCTCGAGGCGCAGATTGCGATGATGGATTTCCAGGCCGCGCGCTATCTCGTCGAAGGTTCGGTGCCGCCGCAGGCCGGCAACGACCATCCCTATTCCACGCCGATGGGGGTCTATAAAACCCGCGACGGCGCCATCAATCTCGGCGTTGGCGGGGAGGAGCAATGGCGCTCCTTCTGCCGGGCTGTCGAGCGGCCGGAATGGGGCAGCGATCCCCGCTTCGACAGCATGGAAAAGCGCTTCGACCAGCGCCCGGAGCTGCGGCGGATGATCGAGGAGCGCTTCGCCGCCGCCGGCAGCACGGATTGGCTCGCCGCGATGGAGGCGCATGGCGTGCCGGCCGGGCCGATCTATGCGGTCGACCAGATGTTCGACGATCCGCAAGTGCGCCATCTCGGCATCGCCAGGCCGCTGGAACACCCCCAGCTCGGGGATATCCGGGTCGTCGGCCAGCCGGTGACGCTCTCGCGCACCCCCTCCAGGGTGGCGACGCCGACGCCGGCGGCCGGGGAGCATAATGACGAGGTCCTGGCCGAACTCGGCTATGACGAAGCCGGGCTCGCGCGGTTGCGGGCCGAGGGCGTGATCTGACGGAGGCCGGAGTGAGCGAAGACATTCTCTATGCGGTAGAGGGCGGGATCGGGACGATCACGCTCAACCGGCCGCAAGCGCGCAATGCCATGACCTTCGCCATGTATGAGCGGCTGGCCGAGATCTGCCGCGATCCGGCGGCCCATGGCGACCCGCGCGTCATCATCGTGACTGGCGCCGGCGACAAGGCTTTCGCCTCGGGCACCGATATCGCGCAGTTCCGTTCCTTTGCGAGTGCGGCGGATGCGCTGGCCTATGAGGAGCGGATCGAAGGCGTGATCGATGCCATCGAGCGCTGCGCCGTGCCGACGCTGGCGGCGATCTCCGGAGCCGTCACCGGCGGTGGGGCGGCCATCGCGCTCGCCTGCGATCTGAGGATCGCGACGGTGACGGCACGCTTCGGCTTCCCGATCGCGCGCACGCTCGGCAACAGCCTGTCGATGGCGAATTATGCCCGGCTCYTCGCCCTGCTCGGCCCGGCGCTGGTCAAGGACATCGTCTTCACGGCGCGGCTCGTCGAGGCGGAGGAGGGGCGCCGGGCCGGGCTCTACAGCGAATTGCTGCCGGATCATCCCGCTTTGATGCTGCGGGCGGCCGAACTCGCCAGGACCATCGCCGGGCATGCGCCGCTGACCATGCGGGCGACCAAGGAGGCGATGCGGCGGCTGACGGCCGCCACGGCGCAAGCTGTCGCCGGCGAGGACCTGGTCACGCTCTGCTACACGAGCGAGGATTTCCGGGAGGGCATGGAGGCCTTCCTCGCCAAGCGTCCCCCGGTCTGGCGGGGGCGCTGAGGCAGGCGGCGGAAGACGCTTCGTTCAGCCGTAGCGGGCTTCCAGCCGCCGGTCGAACCAGAGCGCGACGAGCGTGCAGATCACGCCCGAGAGCAGATAGAGCCCGACCCAGGCGAGGCCGAGCTTGCTGGAGAGCGTCAGCGCTACGAGCGGCGCAAAGCCGGCGCCGATCAGCCAGGCGAGGTCGGAGGTCAGCGCCGCGCCGGTGTAGCGATACTCCCGGCCGAAGCTCGAGGCGACGGCGCCTGCGGTTTGGCCGTAGGAGAGGCCGAGCAGGCCGAAGCCGATGATGACATAGACCGTCTGGCCGGCTTGGCTGTCTCCGAAGAGCAGGGGAGCGATGACGCTGCCCAGGCTGAACAGGCCAATCATCAGGCCGGAGAGAATCAGCGTCCGGCGCCGGCCGATCTGGTCGGCGATCAGGCCCGACGTCATGATCGCCCCGGCGCAGACCACGGCGCCCGCGCCCTGCACGATCAGGAACTCCGAGACCGAGCGGTTGGTGAAGAGGTTGATCCAGCTCACCGGAAAGATCGTGACGATGTGGAAGAGCGCGAAGCTCGCCAGTGGCACGAAGGCGCCGAGGACCAGCGTGCTGCCGCGCTTGCGGATGAGCTGCATGACCGGGCTGGGCATGAGTTCGCGCGTTTCCATGAGCTGCGCGAATTCCTGCGTCGCGACCATGCGCAAGCGAGCGAACAGCGCGACGACGTTGATCGTCAGGGCGACGAAGAAGGGATAGCGCCAGCCCCAGCCGAGGAAATCCTCGGTCGAGAGCGAGCCCTCGAAGAAGGCGAACAGCCCGGCGGCGAGAATGAAGCCGATGGGGGCGCCGAGCTGCGGCAGCATCGCATACCAGCCGCGCCGGTTCTGCGGGGCGTTGAGCGCAAGCAGCGAGGACAGGCCGTCCCAGGCGCCGCCGAGCGCGATGCCCTGCAGCAGGCGGAAGGTCGCCAGGATGATGCCGGACCAGATGCCGATGGTCTCGTAACCCGGCAGGAAGGCGATCGCGGCCGTCGAGCCGCCGAGCAGGAACAGCGCCGCGGTGAGCTTGGTGGCGCGGCCATAGACGCGATCGATCGACATGAACAGCACGGAGCCGATCGGCCGCGTCAGGAAGGCGAGGGCGAAGATGCCAAAGGAATAGAGCGTTCCGGTCAGCGGGTCGGCGAAGGGAAAGACCAGCTGGGGGAAGACCAGCACGCAGCCCAGCCCGAAGACGAAGAAGTCGAAATATTCCGATGTCCGGCCGATGATGACGCCGAGCGCGATCTCGCCCGGGGTGACGTGATCGCGACCATGTTCGTCGGTCGGATGGCTCGATGCCGGGCTTGCCACATGGGCGCTCATTCGGGGGCTTCCTCGTTCGCGCGGAAAAGGGATAACATTCCCCCGCTCCGGACGCCATGGATGCGGCGGATAAAAGCGGAGCGTCGATCATCTGCCAATGGGACATTCTGTCCTCTGTGCAGTGCAATAGAATGCGATAGAAGGACGGCGACTTTCCGGTCACGGAGGGCTTGGTCTCTTGATGAATCGTCGTTTTCTGGCGCTGTTGCCGCTTTTCGCCCTGCTTGGGGGCTGTCAGGCGGTGCTGTTGTCGCCCTCCGGTGATGTTGCGTTGCAGCAACGCAACCTCATGCTGATCTCGACGGGGCTCATGCTGACCGTCATCCTGCCGGTGATGGCGCTGACGGTGTTCTTCGCCTGGCGCTACCGCGCTTCGGCGAAGGCTGAGTATGACCCGGACTGGAATCACTCGCTGCCGCTCGAAGTGGTGATCTGGGCGGTGCCGCTGCTGATCATCGTCATTCTCGGCGCGCTGACCTGGATGGGCACGCATCTGCTCGATCCCTATCGGCCGCTCAACCGCATCAGCGCGACGGCGCCGATCGCGACGCCGCAGGGCGGCGAGGCGCAGGTACGCAAGCAGCCGCTCGTCATCCAGGTCGTGGCGCTCGACTGGAAATGGCTGTTCCTCTACCCGCAGCAGGGCATCGCCTCGGTCAACGAGGTGGTGGCGCCGGTGAACCAGCCGATCGAATTCCGCATCACCGCCTCCTCGGTGATGAACTCGCTCTTCATTCCCGCGCTCGCCGGCCAGATCTATGCGATGCCGGG
This sequence comes from Allobosea sp. TAB14, assembly GCF_052113865.1. Lineage (NCBI taxonomy): Bacteria > Pseudomonadati > Pseudomonadota > Alphaproteobacteria > Hyphomicrobiales > Alloboseaceae > Allobosea > Allobosea sp. TAB14. Next base: position 13,797 of record NZ_JBFRDQ010000092.1, read on the forward strand.
CATGCAGACCAAGCTCAACGCCGTCATCAACCATGCCGGCGATTTCGAGGGCTTCTCGGCGAACTATAGCGGGGAGGGCTTCTCCGGGATGCGCTTCCGCTTCCGTGGTGTCGAAGGCAACGGATTCGAGGACTGGGTGAAGGCTGCGCGCGACAAGGGCGACAAGCTCGGCCGCGAGGAATATCTCGTCTTCGAGCGGCCGAGCGAGCGTGAGCCGGCTCGCCAGTTCGGCAGCGTCGCGCCCGATCTCTACGACGCGATCCTCAACATGTGCGTCGACCGCGCCAAGATGTGCATGCGCGACATGATGGCGATGGATGCCAAGGGCGGCGGCGGCAAGGAGGGYATCTCCACCGTCATGGCGCTCGAATACGACAAATCGGTGCGCCGGGGCGGCGCGCCCCTGCCGCCGCGGCCCTTCGTCACCGCGATCTGCACGCCGGCCGACGTCTACGGCAAGGGCGGCGTGACCGCCCAAGTCGCGAATTGAGCCGCCAATTGAACGGCCGCCTGGCCAAGCCTAGCGATCCGAGGAAGCCATGAATTCCTATCCCGACTGGTGGAAGCTCGTGTTCGGACGCTTCACGCTCGAGGCGATCCCGTATCATGAGCCCATCCTGCTCGCGACCTTCGCTGGCGTGGTGATCGGCGGCCTCGCGCTCATCGCGCTCATCACCCGGATGAAGGCCTGGGGCTATCTCTGGCACGAGTGGTTCACCAGCGTCGACCACAAGAAGATCGGCATCATGTATATGGTGCTCGGCATCGTCATGCTGCTGCGCGGCTTCGCCGACGCGCTGATGATGCGTGGGCAGCAGGCCATCGCCTTCGGCGCGAACGAGGGCTATCTGCCGCCACATCACTACGACCAGATCTTCACGGCGCATGGCGTGATCATGATCTTCTTCGTGGCGATGCCGCTGGTCACGGGGCTGATGAACTATGTCGTGCCGCTGCAGATC
>NZ_JBFRDQ010000093.1:0-14747 GCF_052113865.1 Allobosea sp. TAB14
CGCCCGCCTTGCCCGAAGAGGTCGCCCTGCCCTCCTCCGGCATCGAGGATGCGCTTTGCCGGCTGATCGACGACGCGGCGCGGACCCACGCCGTACCGGCCGCCTTCCTGACGCGGCTGATCTTCCAGGAATCGAGCTTCCGGCCCGGCGTCACCAGCCCGGCCGGCGCGCAGGGGGTGGCGCAGTTCATGCCGGGCACGGCGCGCGAGCGCGGCCTCATCGATCCCTTCGACCCCGAGCAGGCCGTGCCGAAGGCGGCGCATTTCCTGGCGGAGCTGCGCGACCGCTTCGGCAATTGGGGGCTCGCCGCCGCAGCCTATAATGGCGGGCCAAACCGGGTCGCGGGCTGGCTTGCGGCGCGCAAGGCCAAGCAGAGCCGCTTCCTGCCCTTCGAGACGGAGAATTATGTCGTCGCCGTCACCRGCACCTCCGTCGAGAACTGGGCCGAGGATGCGGAGAACACCGCCAATGGCGACGGGCGCTCGCCGCCGCCGCTCCCGGCCACGCGCGACACGCAGACGGCCTGCGCGCCGACGCTGGTCGCGATCCGCCGCGCGCGTCCGGCCCTGCCGATGATCGCGGAAGCGCCCTTCGCGCCCTGGGGCGTGCAGCTCGCCGGCAATTTCTCGAAATCGCGGGCGCTGGCTTCCTTCCAGCGGGCCGGAGCGCGCCACCGCAGCATCATCGGCGATCTGCAGCCCATGGTGATCGGCACGCGCCTGCGCAGCCGCGGGACGCGCGCCTTCTATCGGGTGCGGCTGCCGGCGCCGACGCGGGCCGCGGCGACGGCACTGTGCCGGCGCATCCAGGTCGATCGGGGCGCCTGCGTCGTGTTGAGGAGCTGAGTCGCGGCCTTCAGCGGTGCGCGATGTTGCAGACGCGCAACGCGGCAAAGCAAAGCTCGTCCGCTCTCATCGATGTGATGGCGGCGCAATTGCACGGCCCAAATGAGTCTGACAGGACATTGAGGAGACGTTGACTTTTCCGTGTCAACTTCGTGCCTAGCGCCACCGACCGCCCGAGGTTCATCCGATGCTCCGCTCCACCCGTCTGGCCGTGCTTGCCGGCCTTGGCCTGCTCGCTCTGGGCACCGCTGCCCGAGCCGAAATCGACCCGCTGACACGTCAGCCGCTGGTCACCTATGTCGATCCGGCGAAGGCCCAGGCCACCGCCATTCCGCGTGAAATCGTCAGCTACCCGACCAAGCAGCGGCCGGGCACGATCGTGGTCGATACCAACGAGCGCCGCCTCTATTACGTGCTGCCCGACGGCAAGGCCGTGCGCTACGGCGTCGGCGTCGGCCGCCCGGGCTTCGACTGGTCGGGCGCGCACGCCATCACGCGCAAGGCCGAATGGCCCGGCTGGACGCCGCCGGCCTCCATGCTGAAGCGCCGCCCCGACCTGCCGCGCCACATGGCCGGCGGCCCGGACAACCCGCTCGGCGCCCGCGCCCTCTATCTCGGCTCGACGCTCTACCGCATCCACGGCTCGAACGAGCCGGAGACGATCGGCCAGGCCGTCTCGTCGGGCTGCATCCGCATGCTGAACGACGACGTCATCGACCTCTACGAGCGTGCCAAGGTCGGCACCCGCGTCGTCGTGGCGCGCTGAGCCGCCGATCCGCGATCATGTGAAAAGGCCGGCGGTGACGCCGGCCTTTTTTATTTGCGCAGACATCGCGGACAAAGGACGCAAACGCCGTCAGTCACGTGCGTCGTGCGGACATTGAGCCCACCCAGACCGGACGCTCTGCGCTCATGGGACAAATGATCGATCCTCGATCCTAAGCGACCTCTCCGAGCGCTTGGTGGGGTGCGGGCGCCACGGCTTCGGCCAAGCCTGTCACACTGTCAGAACCAGGGGACAATGGTCCGAGACTTCGGGCTCGGCGACCACGGTGAAGTCCGTCACCTCCACGTGACCGTTGACAAGCATATAATCAGCGAATTTTCCGGCTTTCGAATAGTGAGACGTGCGGGTGCTGCCGAACCCCCGTGCGGTGACGAGATCAGCCAAACCGATGCGGCCGAGGATCTCGAAGGTTTGGCTCCCAGGATCGACGTTGAAGTCTCCACAGACGACGACAGGATCGCCGGGTTCCGCGATCTGCTGAACGAGTTCCGCCAGCCGGTTGGCTTGCGCGATCCTTTCGGGAGTATCGCCCTTTCCTCCGAGGTCGCGTAAGCCATGCATGTGGGCAACGCAGATGAACCGCGCCTTCTCGAAATCGAAAACCCGGACGACATGGGCGCTTCGGGACCTCGGGTGCTCGCCATAGCCATAAGGGGAGAAGGCTTTGTGGACGAAGCCTTGCACCTGTCCTGTGATCGGCAGCGTGCGGCGCACGAATGTTGCTAGGCCCCACTGTGACGGGATGGATGTCTCCCCATCCCAGAGCACCCCTTGCGCTGCCGGGCAGAAGATGGGCGTGTGGTCCGGGAGAGCCCGCGCAACATCGCGAAACATGTTCGCTCGTTGCGGGAGAATGTGGCTTCCGTCTCGATAGGTCAGCCACTCTTTCGTGGTCTCGGGGCTGTGCACCACCTCCTGCAGGCAGAGGATGTCGGGAGATGACGCCTCCAGATAGGTGATGAGCGGCACATGGAGCTTCCCGCCCCAGCCGTTTAGACACATGATCTTCATCTATCAGTCTTGAGCCTCGACTGTTCCATGCCGGAGGGGTTGTAGCGGCGGCAATGGTTCGGGGTCGATAGCCTCGCGGCAAGTTGGATCACCTTGCGGCAAAAGCCGACCTTGTCGCCTTGCCCATAAGCGGACGCTGGCGGCGCTGGGGCGAGGCGTCCGCTCCCGACCCAGCTCGGACGTTCCTGCGGGTTCTGTTCGGCTAGTTCAGAGCAGCTTCCGCAACTCGAAAGGAGCGATAGGTGGGAAGTAGATGCAGTCGAGAGCGTCGAAAATCACATCAAACACGCTGCTAGCTTCGCGGGCGAAGGCTAGCGCCGCGTCACGCCGATCATCCCTCACCCGCGTGCCTAGCGTGCAATGAGGTTTCCATGTCCCAGGCCGGTAATGCGAACGACATGAGGCGGGGTGGATGGCTGCGTGGATTGCCTCGTGGATGTCCCGCAAGACTGCACTGAAACGGGGCGACGCCCATAGAACCATCGGCGACCCATCAAAGCTGCAAATGGCATCAAAGGTCAGCGTGACCGGGCGCAGGTTTTTGCTGGCTTGATCGAGCGCGTCTCGAACCTCGGCCTCTCGCACCGTTTCATCATCGTAGATGGCCAGAGTGACGTGGGGCGGGTAGCCAAGGAGGGCCATTGAGGGATGGTCCTCGAACCGCTGAACATCATTCCACAGCGCGCGAACGCTGTCCGCGCTCGGATGATCGCTCCTAAGTGAAATAGCGAACCCCATTCTTCGGCTCCCGCGCCTAATTTCTCACCGATCAAAGATCCGCTTCCGACCCAGAACTGTCTCTCCTCACACCGCCTTCGCCGCCCCTAGCGCCGCCTCTCCCGCGACAGCCCCTTCTCGGCCAGAGCGGCCTCATACGCCTTCATCTTCTCCCCGGCCTGCTCGCCGAGCTCGCGCAGATAGTCCCAGGCATAGATGCCGGTGTCGTGCATGTCGTCGAAGCCGAGCCTGACCGCATAGTGCCCGACAGGCTCGACACGCAGGATCTCGACCTCGGCCTTGCCGGGAACGATCGTCTTCTGGCTGGGATGATGGCCCTGGACCTCGGCCGAAGGGCTCTCGACGCGCAGCAGCTCGGCCGGCAGCGCGAAGCTCGCGCCGTCGTCGAAGGTGACGTGGAGGGTGCGGCGGTCCTTGGCGAGGCGGATCTCGGTCGGCCAGGATGACATGATCGTGCAGTTCCTCATCGCCATGCGCGGCAGCCATGCGCTTGACCTTCAGCGCATCGATGCCAATGTCTCGCTATAGCAATGTGAAGAAGCGTCCGCATCCAGCGCGGAGCGGCGCCGCATCCGGAGTTGAGGCAGACGTGCTGCTCGACGACATCAAACCGCTGACGCGGTCGCCCCTGGTCGATCCGTTCGGCCGCACGATTTCCTATCTGCGCATCTCSGTGACGGATCGCTGCGATTTYCGCTGCGTCTAYTGCATGKCCGAGRACATGCAGTTCCTGCCCCGCAAGGAGCTGCTGACGCTCGAGGAGCTGGACCGGATCGCCACCGCCTTCGTCGCCCGCGGCACGCGCAAGCTCAGGCTCACCGGCGGCGAGCCGCTGGTGCGCCGCGACATCATGAGCCTGTTCCGCTCGCTCTCGCGCCATCTCACCTCGGGCGCGCTCGACGAATTGACGCTGACCACCAATGGCTCGCTGCTGCACAAATATGCCGACGAGCTTGCCGGCTACGGGGTGCGGCGCATCAACGTCTCGCTCGACACGCTCGACGCCGACAAGTTCCGCGAGATCACCCGGCGCGGCGATCTCAGCGTGGTGCTCGCCGGCATCGAGGCGGCGCGCAAGGCCGGCATGCGGGTCAAGATCAATGCGGTCGCGCTCAAGGGCGTCAATGACGACGAGATCGAGCAGCTGATGCTCTGGTCGCACGGCCTCGGCATGGACCTCACCCTGATCGAGGTGATGCCGATGGGCGAGATCGAGGCCGGGCGCATCGATCAATACCTGCCGCTCTCGGTGGTGCGCGGGCGCCTGATGGACAAGTACTCCCTCGTCGACGATCCCTACCGCACCGGCGGGCCGGCGCGCTATGTCCGCGTCAAGGAGACCGGCGGGCTCGTCGGCTTCATCACGCCGCTGACGCATAATTTCTGCGAGAGCTGCAACCGCGTGCGCCTGACCTGCACCGGCACGCTCTATATGTGCCTGGGCCAGGAGGACGCCGCCGATCTGCGCGCCGCCGTGCGCGCGTCGAAGGACGACGCCCTGCTCTTCCGCACCATGGACGAGGCGATCGCGCGCAAGCCCAAGGGCCATGATTTCGTCATCGACCGCCGCCATGCGCGCCCCGCTGTCGGCCGCCATATGAGCGTGACCGGCGGCTGAGCAGGGCACGCCCCTGCCCTTCCCTTGACCGGCCGGGCGAATGCGGTAACCGTCGTGGCCATGGCGGGTCGGTTGCGTTCGATACTCAGAACAATGATGGGTCGGCTGCGGGCGGTCGGAAGCGCGCTTTACGAAGCCGCATGCCAGACGCATGCCGCCCGGCTGGCGATCATGGCGGCGCGGCTGCGGCGCGAGACGCCACTCGTCGCCATSCTCATCGCCGCGATCCTGCTCTTCTGCCTCCATCTCGGCTGGTCGACCGGTCGCAGCGTCCATGCGGTGCTCTCGCCGGCCTCCCCGAGCGGAATCGGCGCCACGCTCGCCGGCCTCGTTGTCGGGCTCGCCGTGATCGAGCTTGCCGCCGCCTTCGCGATCACGCTGATGACGGCCGGGCTGCAGCTCGCCTACGACACCGGCCGGCATTGCATGCTCGCGCTCCTCGTCGTCGCCAGCGCCTTTGCCCTGCTCGGGCTGGGCTGGCGGCTCTGGGAAACGAGCCCCGCCGCCATCGCCGGCGCGATCCTGCCGGCGCTGGGGGCAGCCGGGCTCATCGTGCTGACGCTCTGGTTCGAGCGCGCCTATCTGCGGCCGGCCTATCCCGGCTTCCGTGATTTCTGGGTGGATGTCGTCGATGCCCGCCATTTCCTGATGCGGTCCGCCCATGGCGAATGAGAACGGCAGCGGCGAGCCCCGTCGACGCGAGGCCATCGCGCCGATCACGGCGCATCACCTCGCGGAATCCGTGAAGGCCGGCCATCACGGCGCCAGCGACGCGGTCGAAAACCAGCCGCCGGCCCATGCGACGATGCTGTCGCAGACCGAGCAGACGCTGGTCGCGCGGGCCCGCGAGCATTTCAACGCGATCCGGCAGGAGGCGGCGGCGAGCCTCAACGCGCTCCAGGCCGAGATCGCGAACCGGCGCGAATTGTTCACCCAGCAGCGCTTCGAGGGCCGCGTGCGCAGCATCGAGGCTGCGATGCGCGCGATGCTGAACAAGCATGGCAGCGAGCTGGAGCAACGCGTCTACGACGCGCTCAGGGCCAAGCGCGAATACGCCTTCTTCAACTACGAGAACAAGCGCCGCGCCGACCCCAAGCTCGACAAATGGCAGTTCATCCTGTTCTTCCTGGTCGTGCCGCTGGTGATCGAGAGCCTGCTCAACGGCAATTTCTTCGCCGAGGCCAGCGATTTCGGCCTCGTCGGCGGCGCGGCGACGGCCGTGATCATCTCGGCGCTCAACATCGCGCTCGGCTTCTTCATGGGGGTGGGGCCGGCGCGCTACTGCCAGCATGTGAAGAGCTCGCATCTGTTCTGGGCGCTGCCGGCCTATGCCGGGATGATCGCGCTGATCGTGCTGTTCAACCTCGCCGTCGGCCATTATCGGGAGATGCTGATCGCCAATCCCGATGCGCGCTCCTTCCAGGTGATGCCGCGCATGCTGGAGAACCCCTTCGCGATCTACGACCTCAAATCGGTCGCGCTCGTCATCATCGGCTGCATCGTCGCCTTCGTCTCGGCGACCAAGGGGTATTCGGCCTTCGGCAGCTATCCGGGCCATGCCGCCGCCTACAAGCGCTGGCGCCAGCGCTGGAGCGCGGTCGAGGAAGAAAGGCGCCGGCTCGATGTCGAGTTGCTGCCGGAGATGGAGGCGCTCAGGACGCAGGTCGACGGCTTCCGCGAGGAATGCCGCGACGAGCTCGGCAAGCTGCAATCCTTCAAGGCCAGGGCCGAGAAGGCGCGCGACCTCCACATCTCCCGCCTCGGGCAGCTTCGCGCCGCCAAGGACGCGGCGATGATGCAGTATCGCGAGGCCAATCTGCGCGTCCGGACCGACCTGCCGCCGGCCTATTTCTCGCAATCGCTCAACCTTGCCGAGATCGACCAGCCCGGCGAATTGCCGGAATACACCGCCGCGCGCCGACAGATCGAGGATTTCGAGCGGCAGCTCGGATCGATGCCGGCCCTGATCGAGGCGACGCTGAAGGACCGGCTCGTGCTCCTGCGCGGCATCGACCTCGCCGGCGAGGTCGAGCAGGTCAAGCTGCGCGCGGCACAGGCCGGGCGCGAAGCCTTCGAGCGCGACGAGGCGGCGCAGAAGCAGGCGGCCGAGGAATTCGCCGCCATGCAGCGCTAGGTTTGCCGAGATGAAGACCGAGAACCTGGCGATCGTCGCCTCCCTCCTCGCCGGCGTCGCCCTCGTCGGCTTCTTCGCCGCCCCTTCGTTGCTGCGCGGGCCGCCGCGCGACCAGGAGACACTCTGCCCCAAGACCGGCCCGGTGGGGCAGACGCTGATCCTCGTCGACAAGACCGACCCGTGGAGCGAGGTCCAGGCCGGACGCCTCAAGACGCTGGTCAAGCAGATCGGCGATGAATTGCCGGCCGACCGGATGCTCTCGATCTATGTCTTCAACGACGTCTTCGAGCCCGGCTTCCCGGCGCTGATCTCGCTCTGCAATCCCGGCAAGACCGCGAGCGAGCTGATCGGCAACCCGCGCCGCGAATACGTCAAATGGGTCGAGAAGTTCGGCCGTCCGCTCGACGACGCGCTGAAGGTCCTGACCACACCGGCAAAGGGCAACCAGTCTCCGATCGTCGAGGCGATCGGCGATGTCGTGGCCCGGCGGGAGAACCGGGTCGAGACCGGCGACCGCAAGCTCGTGCTGGTCTCCGACATGCTGCAGAACTCGGGCCAGTATACCGTCTTCGGCAATGGCGCAGGCGCGCGCGATCCCGAAAAGCTGCGGCAGCTCCTGGCGAAGGTCTGGCAGAGCTCGGGTGCCGCGAGCTGGGCGCTCAGCGTGCATCAGGTGCAGGGCCTCTACGAGCCCCAGCGCCTCGAACAGGCGGCCACGCTCTGGCAGCAGGCCTTCCGGAAGATGAACGTCGCCGTGAGCTGGGACCGGCTGTAGTCAGAGCCGGTAGGCCGTCCTGACCCCGCCCCAGTGGCGGCCGCGCACCCTGATGGGCGCGCCGATCTCGCTAAACGCTTCCAGCCCGCGGCCGAGATCCTGCAGCGAGCGCTGCACGAGGAAGGGGCGCACCGAACGGCCGAAACTGATGCCGACGCGGTCGTCATAGATGCGCCGGTTGCGGGCATAGGTCGCGTTCCAGCCCGGCTCGCCCCGGCGCGGCGGCAAGGAATGGGCGGCATTGTGGACCGGCACATAGCCGTTGCGGTCGCCGGCGACGGCGAAGGACAGGCGCGCATCGTCGGCGAGGATTTGCGCGAGAACCGGCGGGAGCACGGTTTCCAGCGCGGTCAGGCTCGGGCTCAGATACTGGCGCGGCTCGCTGTCCGCCACGGCGGTATAGCTGGCCTGGAACAGGTCGTCCTCGGTCAACAGGCCGCGATCCAGCGCGGTTTCCATCGCCGCGCCGACCTGCCGGGCAAAGTCCTGGGCGCGCTCGATCAGAGGCCGGTAGGAGCGCTCGATCTCCTCGATGGTCTGCGCCAGCGCGTCGTTGCCGGCGGCGGCCTCGGGCGCGAAGGCGATGTGGAGCCCGTTGTCGCTCACCCCCGTCATGCGGCACGGCAGCGGCGGCAGCCCCTCGATCGTGACGCTGCCGGATGCCCCTGACCAATGCCGCGCCTCCGGCGCATCGGCCAGCAGGGCCCCGCCCCGGCCGAGATCGATGACCTCCCCGGCGATGTCGACGTCGCCGACCGAGAGCCAGGCGCGCCGCGCCGCCGGAAACCGGTCATGGCGGCGCCGATCGGCGAAGGCGGCGTGCCGCAGGGTCGGCTTGAACCGGCGCACCATGTTGCCGACGAGGCGGCCACCGCGCTCGGTGGCATGACGCACCCGCTCGCTATCCGCCACCGTCGCATGGGCGATGCGGTCGATCTCGTCGGCCTGCCTGGCCACGCCATCGACGAACAAGGCGGTCTCGCGCGCATTGCGGGAGAGCTCGGCGGTCGTCGTCGCCTGCTGCTGCGAGGCATTGCCGATCAGACCTACGATCGGGTTGACCTCACGGACGATCTGGAGCGCGTCGTTGACGATCTCGGTCGAGCCCTGCGCGGCCTGCGTCAGGCGGTCGACCCGCGTGCGGATATGCTCGACCGCCTGGCTGACCTCGACCGAGAGCGACTTCACCTCATGGGCGACGACGCCGAAGCCGCGCCCGGCCTCACCGGCACGCGCCGCCTCGATGGCCGCGTTCAATGCCAGCAGATTGGTCTGGCGCGCGATATCCGCGATCGAATCGACGATGCCGCGAATCTCCCCGGTCGCGACCGCCAGCCCGTCGAGCATGATCGTCGCCTCGCTGGCCCGCGACATGGCGGCGTCGAGCTTGCTGCGCACATTGGCGAGCGAGAGATCGACCTCCTCCGCCGCATCAGAAACCTGCTGGCTCGCGGCCGCGAGCGCCGAGGCGTTCTCATTGGCCGAAACCACCGCCAGGCGCATGCCGCCGGCGCTTGCAAGGATCGCCCGGGAATCGCGTTCGAAATCGGCCGAGAGCTGCCCGGCCTCGCCGAGCTCGCGGGTCAGCTTGCCCATCGCGGACAGGATCTCGCTCTCGATATCGTCGACGGCCGCCGAAACGGTTTCGCCATCCGGCACGAAGACTGGCTTTTCGACTTCAGCGGCAGGCGCGACGGGAAGCGCGTCGTATCCGGCGATTTTACCAGCGCCGAACCAGCGCCGAATCCTGCCCGTCATGAGCCCCCCGATCTCACCCTGCGTCATGGGCAAGCTTATTGCGGGCGTCCGTTAACAAAGGCTTCTCGAAATAGCGGAGCGGCTCTGCCGGCCGCGCCATGGACCGGGTCGGCAAGCCCCTGTATGGCTTGGCTTTCCACCTCCCGGTCGAGCCAGAGCCCATGAGCCAGCAAAGCTATGACGTCATTGTCGCCGGCGTCGGCGCCATGGGGTCGGCCGCCTGCTGGCATCTCGCCCGCCGCGGCCTCAAGGTGCTCGGGCTCGAACGCTTCGACCTCGGCCATGCCATGGGCTCCTCGCACGGGCTGAGCCGGATCATCCGCCTCGCCTATTTCGAGGGCTCGCATTATGTGCCGATCGTGCGCCGGGCGCATGAGCTCTGGCGCGAGACGGGGGAGATGGCGGGGCTGAAGCTGCTGCACGTCACCGGCTCGCTCGATCTGGCGCCCGAAGGCGGCGGGCCGGTCGAATCCTCGCTGCAATCCTGCCTCGACCACGGCCTCAGCCATGAGGTGATCGACGCCGCCGAGGCGATGCGCCGCTTCCCCGGCTTCCAGCTGCCGGCCGGCCATCTCGGCCTGTGGCAGCCGGATGGCGGCTTCGTCGCCTCCGAAAAGGCGATCTACGCCCATGTCGGGCTGGCGCAGGCGCGTGGCGCCGAGATCCGCACCAACGAGCCACTCATCGACTGGACGCCGACGGCGCAGGGCGGCGTGGTGGTGCGCACAGAGCGCGGCACCTACAGCGCCGGGCGGCTCGTCATCACCTCGGGCGGCTGGATCGCGGATGCGGTGCCGGCGCTGACCCGGAACGTCGCCACGGTGAAGCAGGCGATCGGCTGGTTCAGCACGCGCCGGCCGGAGCTGTTCCGGGAAGGCGCCTTCCCGGTCTTCATCCTGCATGTCGAGGAGGGCAGCTTCTACGGCTTCCCGCTCTACGAGCATCCCGGCTTCAAGCTCGGCGGACCGCATTTCGGCCGCGAGCCGATGGACCCCCGCGATCAGGACCGGACACCGAGCGAGACGCAGGTCAGGCTCATCCGCGAATGCCTCGCACGCTATATCCCCGACGCCGCCGGCGAGCCGCTGACCCTGAAGGGCTGCGTCTACACCGTCTCGCCGGACGAGGACTTCATCATCGACACGGTGCCGGGCGTGCCGCAGGCCGTCTTCGCCTCAGCCTGCTCCGGCCACGGCTTCAAATTCGCCAGCGCCATCGGCGAGATCCTCGCCGATCTGTCGACGAGCGGCCATTCGCCCTTCGACCTCGCCCCCTTCTCGCTTTCCCGCTTCGACGCGTAAGCACATCCCGACAGGACAACGCCTTGGCCAGCGCAGCCGACAACCGCCGGGGCATCGCCTTCATGCTCGCGGCGGTGACGCTCTTCGTCTGTAACGACACGTTCATGAAGCTCGCGCGCGAGGTCTATCCGCCGGGACAGGCGCTGGCGTTGCGAGCCGCCTTCGCGCTGTTGATCGGCATCGCGCTGGTCTTCGCCGCCGGCGAAGGCGACCGCCTGACGATGGCGCTCAAGCCGCATGTGGTGCTGCGCGGCCTGCTGGAGGCCGGTGGCGCCCTGACCTTCAGCTGGTCGCTCGGGCTCCTCCCCCTCGCGACCATCACGACGATCAACATGGCGACTCCGCTGATCATCGTGGCACTGGCCGTGGCACTGCGGATCGAGGCCGTCGGCTGGCGACGCACGCTGGCGCTGCTCGTCGGCTTCGTCGGCGTTCTCATCGTCGTGCGGCCGGGGACCGATACCTTCAGCGCCGCGACCATCGTCGCCCTGATCAGCGTCCTGCTGACGGCTTGCCGTGACCTCACCACCCGCACGATCGGCGCGGAAGTGCCCTCGACCGTCGTGTCGCTGACCACGACGATCCTCGTCGGCCTTGTCGCCGCGGGCTACGGGCTGACGGAGATCTGGCAACCGCTCTGGCGCATCGAGCTCGTCTATCTGCTGCTGGCCGCGCTGCTGGTGACGCTGGGCACCTTCTGCATCATCTCGGCCTTCCGCCGCGCCGATGTCGGCGTGATCTCGCAGTATCGCTATGCAGCGGTCGTGCTGGCGGTCCTCAGCGGGTATCTCGTCTGGGGCGATGTGCCGGACCTGGTTGCCGTCCTCGGCATGGTCCTGATCGTGGCCAGCGGCCTCTACACCATGCATCGGCAGCGGGTGAAGCCGGATTCCAATCTCAAGATCGATCGCAAACAGGCGGTCGCGACCTCGGCGGATATGAAGACGGGCCCTTAGAGCAGGATGCGAAAAAGTGGAAACCGGCTTTTCGCATGAACCCTGCTCTAACTCTTTGATAAGAAACGGATTCAGATTTCAGATGGAATCACTCTGTGTTTCCGTCTGAAATCATCCGGCTCTGAGGGCAGCCGCCACAGCTTTCCGCTCAGCCCTCCAGCCGCGCGATCAGGCTGGAGGTGTCCCAGCGCCGGCCGCCGAGCTTCTGCACCTCGGCATAGAACTGGTCGACCAGCGCCGTGACCGGAAGCTGCGCGCCGTTGCGGCGGGCCTCGTCGAGCACGATGCCGAGATCCTTGCGCATCCAGTCGACGGCGAAGCCGAAGTCGAACTTGTTCTGGTTCATGGTCTTGCCGCGGTTCTCCATCTGSCAGGAGCCGGCGGCGCCCTTGGAGATCACCTCCAGCATCGTCTCGACATCCAGGCCCGCGCGCTTGGCGAAGTGGACGCCTTCCGACAGCGCCTGGACGAGGCCGGCGATGCAGATCTGGTTGACCATCTTGGTGAGCTGACCGGAACCGGCGGGGCCCATCAGCCGGCACATGCGGGCGAAGCTCGCGATGACCGGCTCGGCGCGGGCGTAAGCCTCGGGCTCGCCGCCGCACATCACCGTCAGCACGCCGTTCTCGGCACCGGCCTGGCCGCCGGAGACCGGGGCGTCGATGAAGGCGAAGCCGCCCTGCTTCGCGGCCTCGTCGAGCTCGCGCGCGACATTGGCCGAGGCGGTGGTGTGATCGACGAAGACTGCTCCCTTCTCCATGCCGGAGAAGGCGCCGTTCTCAGCCGTCGTCACCGAGCGCAAATCATCGTCATTGCCGACGCAGCAGAAGACGAACTCCTGGCCCTTTGCCGCATCGGCGGGGGTCGCGGCCGAAACACCGCCATGCTGGGCGACCCACGCTTGCGCCTTCGTCGGGTTGCGGTTGTAGACGGTGACCTCATGGCCCTTGGCCTTGAGATGGCCCGCCATGGGGTATCCCATCACGCCGAGACCGATGAACGCGACTTTGGCCATGAGCTGCTCCCGTTGTCCTTTTCCGAAGATCGTCACGCTTTAGCGCGCGGTTGCCGAGGCGGGAAGGCGGATGCGCGCCAGCCGCCCATGCGGCTTTTCCCGTTGCGGCCGGGCGGGCGGCAGCTTAGCTCAAGCTCCATGACCATTTCGAACGACGACGAACTGCAGGCGCTCAAGGAGATCGGCGCGATCGTGGCGCGTGCTCTCGCCGCCATGGGCAAGGCGCTGGAACCCGGCATGACCACCGCGGAACTCGACGCGATCGGCCGCGATGTCCTCGAACGGCAAGGCGCCCGGCCCGCTCCGGAATTCGCCTATGGCTTCCCCGGCGCCACCTGCATCAGCGTCAACGAGGAGATCGCCCACGGCATTCCCGGCGAGCGGCGCATCCTGGCCGGCGATCTCGTCAACATCGACGTCTCGGCGGAAAAGGACGGCTTCTTCGCCGATACCGGCGCCTCCTTCGCCGTGCCGCCGGTCAGGCCCAAGCTGGAGCGCCTGTGCCGCGACGGCCGGCGCGCGCTCTGGGCGGGCATCGGGCAGGTCGGTGCGGGCAAGCCGCTCGCCGGCATCGGCCAGGCGGTGGGGCGCTTCGCCGAGAAGAACGGCTATACGCTGGTGCGCAACCTGGCGAGCCATGGCTGCGGCCGCTCCCTCCATGAGGAGCCGACGGAGATCGCGACCTGGCCCGACCGGCGCGAGCGCCGGACCATGACGAACGGGCTCGTCTTCACCGTCGAGCCGTTCCTGTCGCTGGGCGCCGACTGGGCGGAACAGGGCGACGGCGATCGCTGGACGCTCTACAGCGAGCCCTGCGCGCCCACCGTCCAGTACGAGCACACCGTCGTCGCGACCCCGCGCGGCGCCGTCGTCCTGACGCTGCCGGGCTGAGGACGGCTAAAAGTTCTCAGCGCAGCGCCAGATGCCGGCTGAGCCTGAGCTCGATCCGATCCCAAACGCGCCGGATGATCTCGACCAGCGTCAGATAGATCAGCGCCGCATAGAGATAGATCGAGAGGTCGAAGGAGCGCGCGAAGGCCAGCCGCGTCGCGCCCATCAGGTCGAACAGCGTGACCAGCGAGGCGACGGCGCTGGACTTGATCATCACGATCAATTCGTTGCCGAGCGGGCGCAGAGCCAGGATCATCGCCTGCGGCAGGATGACGAGGCGCAAGGTCGCCCAGCGATGCAGGCCGAGCGAGGCGGCACCCTCGAACTGACCGCGCGGAATCGACTGGATGGCGCCACGCAGGATCTCCGCCTGATAGGCGGCCGTGTTCACCGTGAAGGTCAGGGCCGCGCAATAGAACGGATCGCGGAAGAACCACCACAGCCCGGTGTCCTGCCAGAAGAGGCGGAACTGGCCGAGGCCGTAATAGACCAGGAAGAGCTGGCAGAGCAGCGGCGTGCCGCGGAAAAAGGTGGTGTAGCCGTTGACTGCCGCCTGCGCCCAGCGCGGCCCATAGAGCCGGGCGATGGCGAGGCCCAGCGCCATCACGAAACCGATCAGCACGGAGATCACCACCAGCTCGACCGTGATCCAGAGCCCGGACGCCATGCGACAACCGTAGTTCTGCAAAACCTCGCTGCCGACGAGCCAGCCGGGATATTCGCACCAGTTCATCGCGTCGCGCCCCCGAAGGCGGCGAAGCCGCGATTGGCGCGCCGCTCCATCCGGTCGACCACCCTGGCCGAGATCAGCGAGAAGAAGAGATAGATCAGGATCGCCGCGCCGAAGAACAGGAACGGCTCCTTGGTCACGACATTGGCGCGGGTGGTGATGAACATGATGTCCGGCAGGGTGATGAC
>NZ_JBFRDQ010000094.1:0-33649 GCF_052113865.1 Allobosea sp. TAB14
GTGCTGCGCCGGCGCCTGGCCCTTCACGGCGTTGGCCCGCGCGACATAGGACGCGCCGCCATCGCCTGCGATGGTGATGCGCGCGCGGACCTTGTCCTTGAGCAGAGCCACCGTCTGCGCGGGCAGGGCGGCAATAGCCGGGGCGACGGTCGAGCCGAGCGTGCTCGCGTGCCAGAACGCGTCGAAATCGGCGAAATGGCGGCGCACGCTGATCTCGCGCGTCTCGACATTGCTGAGCCCGGCCTGTGTCCAGAGTTCGGCCAGGCTCTCGATCCGTGAGACGTCGGCGCTCGGCGGGCGCGGCGGCGTCATCCCGAGCGCCTTGAGCTCCGCCAGGACAGGGTCGAGCGGGAAGCCGCCGCCCGGCATGTCCCAGGCATAGGCGGCAACGATCCCGCCGGGCCGTGTGATGCGGACCATCTCCGCCGCGCCCTTGGCCGGATCGGGCACGAAGAAGATCACCAGCGCCATCACGGCCGCATCGAAACCCCGGTCCGGATAGGGCAGGTCCATGGCGTCGCCCAGCGTGAATTCGGCGAGGCTGGCGACGGGGCGCTTGCGGGCATAATCCAGTTGCCCCGGCGACGGATCGATGCCGCTCAAGGCTGCCGGTGCGCAGCGATCGAAGATCAATTGCGTCGAGGCGCCGTTTCCGCAGCCGAT
Source organism: Allobosea sp. TAB14 (assembly GCF_052113865.1). Taxonomy (NCBI): domain Bacteria; kingdom Pseudomonadati; phylum Pseudomonadota; class Alphaproteobacteria; order Hyphomicrobiales; family Alloboseaceae; genus Allobosea; species Allobosea sp. TAB14. The sequence continues at coordinate 664 of NZ_JBFRDQ010000094.1, forward strand.
ATCGGCCCAGCGCAGGCCTTCGGGCGCGGCGAGCCAGTCAAGGAAGACATCCCCGGCAAGACGGCTCCACTTGCCCATCATCTCTTCATAGGCGGCGCCGTCGTTGAAGCGGATCTGCTGCTCGGTCATGGCGACGGCCTTTTCCAGCGGTTCGGGATGGGACGATCGATCTGGAAATAGGGGCGGCAAAGCCATACCTCCAGTCTCCCTTTCGGAGAACGCTCATGCCACAGACCTGGATGATCACCGGTGCCAATCGCGGCATCGGGCTTGCCATCACGACCCAGCTCCTGCGCCGGGGCGACCATGTCATTGCCGCGGCGCGCGATCCGCAGGCGAAGGCGCTGGCGGAACTCGCCTCCGCGCATGCGGGGCAACTCACGCCGCTGGCGCTCGATGTGACGTCCGATGCCAGCGTGGCCGCAGCCAAGCATGCGCTCGCCGGCCGCGCGATCGATGTGCTGCTCAACAATGCCGGCCTTTACGGGCCGCGCGACCGGCAGAGCGGCCTCGATGTCGATTTCGATGCCTGGCGCGAGGTTTTCGAGGTCAATGTCTACGCGCCGGTCAGGGTGGCGCAGGCCTTCCTGCCGAATCTCGAGGCCGGGCAGGGGCGCAAGATCGCGACGATATCGAGCCGCATGGGGTCGATCGCCGCCAACCCCGGCAACGCGTTGATCTACCGCTCGTCCAAGGCCGCGGTGAACATGGCGATGGTGGTGTTCGGCAACGCCGTGCGCGAACGCAGTGTCAGCGTGCTGCTGTTCCATCCCGGCTGGGTCCAGACCGATATGGGCGGCGGCGGCGCCGACATCACGCCGGCCGAGAGCGCCGCCGGCCTGATCCGCACCATCGACGCCTCCGGCATGGCCGAGACCAACAGCTTCCGCGATTACAAGGGCGAAACAATCGCCTGGTAAGGGCGTCTGTCGCTCAGTTCGCCCGCGTCGAAGCGAGCCAGAGGCCGCCGCCGATCAGCAGACTGCCGCTGAACTTCGACATCAGCCGGACGCGCCTTTGCGAGAGCAGCTGGCCGGCGCGGCCGGAGAGCAGGGCGTAGGTGCCGTCGCTCAGTGCCGCAAAAGCCAGCGCGGTGGCGCCCATGATGGCGATCTGGGTGGCATGGTCGCGCGTGGGGTCGAGGAATTGCGGAAAGAAGGCGCCGAAGAACAGCAGCGTCTTCGGGTTGCTCAGGGCGACGAGCGCACCTTGCAGGAAGAAGCCGCCACGGGGCGGCTTCGCCGGGACTGTCCCTTCCATGTCGGCGCCGGCCGAGCGGAACATCTTCCATCCCAGCCAGATCAGATAGGCGGCGCCGGCCAGACGCAGCCATTCGAACCAATGGCCCAGCGCCGCGGCGACCGAGCTCAGTCCGATGCCGGCGACCACGACCATGATCGCGAGCCCGGCCTGCGTTCCTGCCACATTGAGGAGACCGGCGCGGGTACCGTGCTTCAGGCTGTTGGCGATGATCAGCGTGACCGTGGGACCGGGAACGATGATGATGACGATGCAGGCGAGGAGATAGGCGGCATAGACTTCGAGCGACATGGCGCGGGCCTCCGATTTTGTCGCTAGTGATCTGCCGATATCGAGTTTCTGTCCAGTCACGCCGTATCGTTGCCGAGCGGGAGTTTTGCGATGGGCCAGGCCAGTTTTGCCGTCTTGCCGCTGACGCCGGAGCGCTGGAGCGATCTGGAGGATCTCTTCGGGCCGCAGGGGCCTTGCTACGGCTGCTGGTGCAATCATTTCCGCATGCCGCAGCGCTTGCGCGTGCCGCTGCTCGGGGAAGGCGCGCGCCGGCTGTTCGAGGAACGGGTGAGGCAAGGTCCACCGCCGGGTGTGCTGGCTTACGCCGGGGACAAGGCCGTCGGCTGGCTTCAGATTGGGCCGAGGGCGGATATCCCCGAATGGAACAATCCGCGGCGCGCCTCGACGCCACTGCCGGACGCGCCGGCGGAGGATGAGCGGAACTGGGCCGCCTCGTGCTTCTTCGTCCGCAAGGGATTTCGCGGCAAGGGCGTCACGGGTGCGCTGCTCGACGGCGCGATCGATTTCGCGCGGGCGCGCGGCGCGCGCTTGATTGAAGCCGCGGCGATGGAGAACCAGGACAAGCGCAGCCCGGAAGGGCTCTATGTCGGGCCGGAAAGCGTTCTCCGCCGCGCGGGTTTCGTCGAGGTGGCGCGGCAGAAGCCGGGGCGGCCCTTGCTCAGGCTGATGATCTGAGCGCGGCCGGCCGGTCGGATCTCAAGGCCCGAGACCCTGAAGGAAGGCCGTCAGCCGGTCGAGCGCCTGCCGGCCCTCCGAGCGGTCGAGATCGAACTGGTATTCATGCGGCAGTGTCGGCTCGGTTTCGGGCGGGAAGAACAGTGTGTCGACCTTGACGCCGCGGTCGCGCAACGCCTGGGCCATCATCACCGATTGCGGCGCCAGCGGGTCGCCATTACCGGCCGAGATGAAGCTCGGCGGAAAGGCCTCGGTGACATAGCGCGGAACCGCCGCCTCGGTGATGCGATCGCTGTCGAGAGGGTCCGACGTTCCGAAATAGGCGAAGAGAATCGAGCGCAGGAAACTGCCGAAAGGGCCGGCGAAGTCGAGGGCGGTGGGGTCGAAGACGCCACAGAACAGGAGGACGCCCTTGAGGAGGGAGGGCTCGACCGCGGGCCGGAGGCCAAGCGTCGCGGCGTAGTCCTTCCCGGTCAGGCCGGCCGCGAGCTGGGCCGCGATATGGGCGCCGGCCGAATCGCCTGCGAGCACCATGGTGCTCGCATCGATGCCCAGCCGGGCGGCTTCGCGCTGCAGGAAGCCGAGGGCCTTGTTCGCCTGCAGCACCGGCGTGGGATAGCGCGCCGCCGGCGCGAGGCTGTAGCCGATGGCTACGGTCGGGTAGCCCTTGCCGGCGACGATCCTGAGATAAGGGGCCACGTCCTGCCGGTCCCCGCCGACGAAGCCGCCGCCATGGATCCAGACCAGGACKGGGCGTCCCGGCCGTGCCCCCTCGGGCGGCAGATAGATGTCGAGCCGCTCGTCGGCGGCGTCTCCATAGGCGATGTCGCGCTGCTCCCGGATACCGGCCGGGACATGCTTCGCGAGAGCCGCGCCGGTCTTCGAGGCGCCATAGGCAAAGCCCGCGCGGATCAGCAGCGCCGACGGCCAGGGCGAGAGCACGAAGGCCGCATAGGCGGCAAACGCGACACCGAGACAAAGCAGGAGAATTCGGATCGCGCGCGGCCTCATGGAACGGACGCTAGAGATTCGCCGGAATATTGACCAGAGCGCATGCCGGTCGGATCGCTGCGCGACCGGACCGGATCAGGGGTTCTCCACCCCTATCCGGCGGCTCTGCCGGCCGCGAATGCCGGCGCCGAAGGAAGTCGTCCGCTCAGGGGACATCGACGCCGGATGTGATCTGTTCCCCGGCTAAATATTTGAATTATATATTTTTTCTTCCTGCTCCAATCCACTTTTTCGATCTCCCGTTAACCCGTCATTCGTTCGCATCGGCGAAAGAGAGGGCGCACTACAGGTGGGATGATGAGACGGCGACCGGGACTGACGGCAAAGATCATGATGCTCTTTGCACTGCTGAGCATCGCGGCTGCGCTCGGCCTCGTCAGCGTGCTGGGTGGACTTGACGATGTCCGTCGCATCGACCGGGAGGCCTTTTCCGGCATCACGCTCGCGAGCAGCGCCTCGCTGCTCGCCAGCCGGGTTGCGAACGCCTCTCTGCTCGGCCGCCTCGATGCCGACGCCTCGGCTGCCGAAATCGCGGCGTCGCTGGAGAAGCTCGATGCCGCCATCGAACTCGTCGATGCCGCGCGCGCGCATTTCATCTCGGCGTTGCCGAAGGCCATGATCGAGGCGAATCCGACGCTCGACGCGCGCATCAACACTTTCATCGCCTTCCAGCGCGGTATCGTCGATATCGGCCAGCGCGTTTCCGCCAAGGCGGCGGTGCTGGAGGCCGGCGCGGAGGAGGCGCGCCTCAATGTCAGCCAGATCATCGCCACGACCTCGGCGATGCGCGACGCCCTGGCGGCGACGGCAAGCGAAGCCGGAATCCGCGCCGGCGAGCGGGCGGAGCTGGTGCGATTGCGCACCATCGTCATGGCGCTCCTACTGCCCTTGGCGGGCGGGCTCGCCGCGCTCCTGCTGCTCAGCCGCCATCTGACGCGCCCCTTGCGTGAGCTGATGATCTCGATCCGCGAGACGACGAGTTCCGACAGGGTCATCGCCGTACCGCATTGCGGCCGCTCCGACGAAATCGGAGAGCTCGCCCGCACGGTCCAGCAGCTCAGCGAGGTCCGTGCGACCTTAGTGACGCGAGAGACGGAAGCCGGACAGGCCCGCCAGCACCAGCAGCTCCGCAGCCGGGAGCTGGCGCGCATCGCCGACGAGTTCGAGGCGCGGCTCGGTCTGCTGCTCGGCGAGATCGGACGGGCGAGCGAGACGCTGCGCACGACGCTTCAGGATGCCGCTGTGCGGGTCAACCAGGTCTCCAGGAGCTCGGAGATCGCGGCGGCGTCCGTGACCGGCGCCGGCGAGGAAGCGAACCGCACGACGGAAGCCGCCCTGCGGATGGAGTTCGTCATCGGGCAGATCAACGACGAGGTCAGGCGGGTCTCGATGATGGCGAGCGCGGCGAGCCAGGAGGCGAGCGGCACGCAGAAGCTGGTCGCCGAGCTGGCCGAGAAGGCCACGCAGATCCGGGACGTCGTCGGCATCATCGAGGCCGTGGCGCGCCAGATCAACCTGCTCGCGCTCAACGCCACGATCGAGGCCGCGCGCGCCGGCGCGCATGGTCGCGGCTTCGCGGTGGTCGCCTCCGAGGTCAAGGCGCTTGCCGGCCAGACCGCCGAGGCGGCATCCCGCATCGTGGGCCGGATCGCACAGGTCGACGCGGCCCTGTCCCATGCCGCGGGCGCGGTCTCGACCATCGGCAACAGCATCGGCACGGTCGAGCAGACCGGGACCGAGATCGCGACCATGGTCGACTCCCATGCCGAATTGCTCGGCTCGCTTGGCGAGACGGTGGCGCGGATCTCCAGCGTCACCGGCACGGCCGCGATGGCGATGGCGGAGATCGCCGCCGCCAATATGCAAACCGTCAACCAGGCCGATATGGGAGCGCTGAGCGCGCGTAATCTCGACGAGCGCATCACCGCCCTGCAAATGGAGGCCAGTGCCTTCGTCCGGCGCCTGCGCGCCGCCTGAGCCCGGGAACCGACGCCGCCGGRCTTGCCTTCGCGGCGCGACTCGGCCCCTTCTGCGGCATGTCCGTCATGATCGTTTTCAACCGATGAGCTGGTCGCTCCAGCAGGATGCCGCATTGTCGGCGGTGGCGCGCTGGCTGCAGGCCGGCGATCCGCAGGTGTTCCGCCTGTTCGGCTATGCCGGCACGGGCAAGACGACGCTCGCGCGCCACATCGCCGAGGCGGTGGACGGAGACGTCGTCTTCGCCGCCTATACCGGCAAGGCCGCGCTGGTGCTGCGCAACAAGGGGTGCGCCGAGGCGCAGACCATCCATTCGCTGATCTACCGCTCGCGCGGCGTCGACGAGGAGAGCCCGATCTTCGCGCTCAACCGCGACAGCCAGGCCGCCAAGGCCAAGCTCATCGTCATCGACGAATGCTCGATGGTGGACGAGGAGCTGGGCAAGGACCTGCTCTCCTTCGGCACGCCGGTGCTGGTGCTGGGCGATCCGGCGCAGCTGCCGCCGGTGAAGGGCGGGGGCTTCTTCACCGAGCAGGAGCCGGACGTGATGCTGACGGAGGTCCATCGCCAGGCGGCGGATAATCCGATCGTGCGGATGTCGATGATCGTGCGCGAGGGCGGCCGGCTCGACTATGGCGATTATGGTCCCAGCCGTGTCATCCGGCGCGACGAGGTCAATCCCGAGGTCGTCATGGGGGCCGACCAGGTTCTCGTCGGGATGAACAAGACCCGCCGCAACTACAATGCCCGCATCCGCCAGCTCATGGGCCGCACCGAGACCAATCCGGTSGCGGGYGAGAAGCTSGTYTGCCTGCGCAACGACAAGAGCAAGGGCYTGCTCAATGGCGGCTCCTGGATCGTGCAGGARMTCAAGACCTCGAAGAAGGGGCTCGTCACCATGCGCGTGACGCCCGAGGACGATACCGCGGCCAAGGCCGTGAAGGTCTCGGTGCTGCCGAACTTCTTCGACGGTACCGAGGAGGAGATCCCCTGGGAGCTGCGCAAGCACACCGACGAATTCACCTTCGGCTACGCGCTGACGGTGCATAAGTCGCAGGGCTCGCAATGGGACGATGTCGTGCTCTTCGACGAGAGCTTCGCCTTCCGCGAGCACCGGGCGCGCTGGCTCTATACGGGGCTGACGCGCGCGGCCGAGACGATCACAGTGGTGATGTAGGACGTGGCGTCGCGCTACGGCGTGGGGCCGATTTGGTGTTTTCCGTCAAAAGGATGAGAGCCGGGCCCAGCCTGCCCATTTTTGCTGTTGAAGATGATCGCGGACAGGCAGATGCTGCGGATGCGGCCTGAATCTGGGGACCTCCCCCATGAAATATCTACTTCTCCTCATCCCCTGCATCGCCTGCCTCTGGGTGCCGCTCTATAACGGCATCGAGCCGAGACTGGCCGGCATTCCGCTGTTCTACTGGTTCCTGATGCTGATGATCCCGGTCTCGTCGGTGTTCATCTGGCTCGCTTCCAAGGTGGAAGGCAGCGACTCATGATCGACCATCTCAACTGGCCGGCGACGGCCGTCTTCGTCTTCTTCTTCGCGCTTGTCACGGTGATGGGTTTCGTCGCCTCGCGCTGGAAATCCGGCAATCTCGAGGAGTTGCACGAATGGGGGCTGGGCGGGCGGCGCTTCGGCGCCTGGATCACCTGGTTCCTGCTCGGCGGCGATCTCTACACCGCCTATACGGTGATCGCGGTGCCGGCGGTCGTGTATGCCATCGGCGCCTATGGCTTTTTCGCGGTGCCCTACACGATCCTGATCTATCCCTTCGTCTTCCTGACGATGCCGCGGCTGTGGAACGTCGCGCATAAGAAGGGCTACATCACCGGTTCCGACTTCATCTACGGTCGTTACGGCAACAAGGGCCTCGAGCTCGCGGTCGCCTTCACCGGCATCCTCGCGACCATGCCCTATATCGCGTTACAGCTCGTCGGCATGGAGAAGGTGATCCAGGCGCTCGGCTTCCAGGGCGAGGGCATGATGTCCCATCTGCCGCTGACGATCGCCTTCGTCATCCTGGCGCTCTACACCTACAAGAGCGGGCTGCGCGCGCCTGCCATGATCGCCTTCGTCAAGGACATCATGATCTACGTCTTCGTCATCGCGGCGGTGGTGATCGTGCCGGCCAAGCTCGGCGGCTACGGCGCCGTCTTCGATGCGGCTGCGAAGGCCTATGAGGGCAAGCCGAACCAGGGGCTCATCCTCTCGCCCGCCCAGATCGCGCCGTTCATCACATTGGCGATCGGCTCGGCGATGGCGCTGTTCATGTATCCGCATTCGATGACCGGCGTGCTCTCGGCCTCGGGGCCGAAGGCGCTCCGACGCAACGCGATCGCGCTGCCGGCCTATTCGCTGGTGCTGGCGCTGATTGCGCTGATGGGGTTCATGGCCCATRCCGCGGGCATCGAGGTCGCCAATCCGCAGGATGCGGTGCCGCAGCTCTTCCTGAAGATGTTTCCGTCCTGGTTCGCCGGCTTCAGCTTCGCGGCCATCGCCATCGGCGCGCTGGTGCCGGCGGCGGTGATGTCGATCGGCGCGGCCAATACCTTCACCCGCAATATCTGGCGCCCCTTCGTCGAGCCGGAGATGTCGCCGGGCCGCGAGGCGTCGCTGGCCAAGCTGATGTCGCTGATCGTCAAGGTCGGCGCTCTGGCGGTGATCGTGTTCATGCCGACCAAGTTCGCGCTCGACCTGCAGTTGCTCGGCGGCGTCTGGATGATCCAGATCTTCCCGGCCATCGTCTTCGGCCTCTATACGAGCTGGTTCAGCGGCGAGGCGCTGCTGGCGGGCTGGGTCGTCGGCTTCGGGTTGGGCACCTACCTGTCCTGGGGCCCGACGGCCTGGGTGCCGACATCGCTCGTCCTCGGTTATGGCGCCTATAACGGCATCGTCGCCGTCGTGGCGAACACGGTCGTCGCCGCCGTGCTGTCGCTGGTGTTGCGCCGGGCGCGGGGCAAGATCATCACCGGTGACTTCGCGGACGCTCCCCGCTCGGCTTGAATGGTCGGCACGGGGCGCCACGGCTTGATCGGAGCGGGGCCTGGAGCGCTTTCCGGGCTCCAGCGATCGCTCGGCCGGTGGCCGGCCGCTCTCGCATTGCCGAACATTGCCGATTTGTCATGAAACCCTTCGGTTTTTTGCCATAGTCGCCGCCGATGCTGATGCGCATGGTCAGCGGAGGCCGACGGCATGGCGGGACCGGACGATCTGAAGGCGGGGGCCGTCGCCCTCCAGCGTTTCGGCCTCGGAGCGAGGCCGGGGCAGGGCGAGGCGATACGCCGGGAGGCTCGCGACCGATTGCTGGCCGAGATCGCGGCCGGCCCGGTCCCGCAGCCGCAGGGCGTGGCCTTTTCGGGTGCGGCCGAGATCGGGCAGGCGCTCTACGCATTCGAAGATCAGGAAAGGATCGCCCGGGAGGCCAAGCGCGTCGCCGCGCAGCAGGCGCAGGCCGCATCGCCGGGAGCGCAATCCGCGGGCATGCAGGTTGCCGGAGCGGGGGCGATGTCCGGCCAGATGGAGGTTGCCCAGGCGCCGGCCGAGGTCAAGCCATCCGGCCAGAACCAGGCCGCGCAGCCGGCCAAGCCGCCGCCCAACGAACCGGCACTGCCCTTCCGGACCTATCGCGACGAGGTGAAGTCGCGCGTCGATCTCGCGCTTGCGGCCGAGACGGGCTTCGGCGAGCGGCTCGTGATGTTCTGGTCGAACCATTTCTGCATCGGCGCGACCAAGAGCAATATCTGCCGGATCATGGCCGGCGCCTATGAGCGCGAGGCGATCCGCCCGCATGTCTTCGGCCGTTTCGAGGACATGCTGATCGCGGCCGAGAGCCACCCGGCGATGCTCGACTTCCTCGACAACCGCCAGTCGATCGGCCCCAACTCCCCGGCCGGGCGGCGGCAGCGGCGCGGGCTCAACGAGAACCTCGCCCGCGAGATCATGGAGCTGCATACGCTCGGCGTCTCGGGTGGCTACAACCAGGCTGACGTCACCAATCTCGCCCGGATCATCACCGGCTGGACGGTGGTGGGGCGCGAGGGCGTGCTCGGCTTTCCCGGCTCCTTCGCCTTCAATGCCGGGCTCCACGAACCGGGTGTCACGCCGCTGCTCGGCCGCTCCTACGACCAGCCGGGCCGGGCGCAGGGCGTCGCGGCGCTGACCGATCTGGCGCGCCATCCCTCGACCGCCCATTTCATCGCGACCAAGCTCGTGCGCCATTTCGTGGCCGACGATCCGCCGCCGAAGCTGGTCGACCTGCTGGCCGCGACCTTCCGCCAGAGCGGCGGCGACCTGCCCAGCGTCTATCGCGCGCTGATCGGCAGCGACGAGGCCTGGAAGGCGCCGGCCACCAAGGTGCGCTCGCCGCAGGAATTCCTGCTGGCCTCCTATCGCGCGACGGGGCTGCAGCCCAATCCCGGACAGATCCTCGGGCCGCTCGGCACGATGGGGCAGCCCTTCTGGCAGCCCTCCGGCCCGAACGGCTATGCCGACAGCAACGCCGCCTGGGCCTCGGCCGAGGGCATCAAGACGCGCATCGACGTCGCCGCCGGCTGGGGCCGGCAGACGGCAAACGCGGTGCCGGATCCGCGCAGCCAGGCCGACGACATTCTCGGCCCGATCCTGTCGCCCGAGACGAAGCAGGCAGTGGCGCGCGCCGAAAGCAGGCCGCAGGCGATCGCACTGCTGCTGATGTCGCCCGAATTCCAGCGGAGGTGACGGTGATGGATCATCACGACGATGACGATTGCGAACGGATGACGCCGTCGCGCCGCGCCGTGCTGGGTGCGGCGGGTGCGCTGTTCGCCTGGTCCTTCGTGCCGAAATTCGCCTATGCGGCGGCGGGCGCGCGCGATCCGCGCTTCCTCGTCGTGGTGCTGCGCGGCGCGCTTGACGGGCTCTCGGCCGTGCCGCCGATCGGCGATCCCGGCTATGCCGGCCTGCGCGAGGGCATCGCGCTCGCCAAGGACGGGCCGGACGCGGCGCTGCCGCTCGACGGCTTCTTCTATCTCCATCCTGCGATGCCGAACCTCGCGCGGCTTTACAAGCAGGGGCAGGCGGCGATCGTCCATGCGGCCGCGACCGGCTATCGCGAGCGCTCGCATTTCGACGGGCAGGACGTACTGGAAAGCGGCCAGCCTGGCCCCGGCCATACGGCGACGGGCTGGCTCAACCGCCTTCTCGCCAGCCTGCCGGCCGGCGAGGGCATCGCGCGAAAGGGCGTGCTCGGTGTCGGCGTGGTGCCGCCGCTGGTGGTGCGCGGCGACGCGCCGGTGCTCGGCTGGGCGCCGCCGCGCATGGCGCGCGCCGGGAGCGACCTGACAATGCGGCTCGCCGATCTCTATGGCCAGCGCGATCCGCATCTGGCCGCGGCGCTGCAGCAGGCGATCGAGACGGAAGGCCTGGCGCAGCGGCGCGGCATGGATGGCAAGATGGGCGGTGGCGGCCCTGATTCCGTGGACGGCATGCGTCGCATTGCCGAGGGAGCGGCCGGACTCGTCGGCGCCGATGACGGGCCGCGCATCGCCGCGCTGGCCTTCGAGGGCTGGGACACGCATGCCAATGAGGGCGGGGCCAAGGGCCGGCTCGCGACTCTTCTCGGCGGGCTCGACGGCGCCTTTGCGACCTTCGAGCAGGGTCTTTCGCCGGTCTGGAAGGACACGGTGGTGATGGTGGTGACGGAGTTCGGCCGCACCGCGGCGGTGAACGGCACCACGGGCACCGATCACGGCACCGGCACGGTCGCTTTCCTCGTCGGCGGAGCGGTCAAGGGTGGGCGCATGATCGCCGACTGGCCCGGGCTGAAGCCCGAGCAGCTCTACCAGAACCGCGATCTCAAGGCGACGACCGACATCCGCGCCGTGGCCAAGGGCGTTGTCGCCGACCTGTTCGGGCTGTCGGGGCCGGTACTGGCGGAAAAGGTGTTTCCCGGCACGGGCGATTTGGGGCCGATGCGCGGGCTGGTAGTTTAGGTTCTTCCCCTCTCCCGCGAGGGGAGAGGGGGAGCATTGCGAGCGGCCTCAGGCCCAGGCGCGCTGCTTCAGCTTCTCTTCATAGGCGTCGATCTTCGGCGCCTTCTCCATGGTCAGGCCGATATCGTCGAGGCCGTTCAGCAGGCAGTGCTTGCGGAAGGGGTCGATCTCGAACCTGATCTCGCCGCCGTCGGGGCCCGTGATCGTCTGGTTCTCGAGGTCGATCGTCAGCGTCGCGTTGGAGCCGCGCTCGGCATCGTCGAACAGGGCGTCGAGCTGCTCGGGCGTGACCTTGATCGGCAGGATGCCGTTCTTGAAGCAGTTATTGTAGAAGATGTCGGCGAAGCTGGTGGAGATCACGCAGCGGATGCCGAAGTCGAGCAGGGCCCAGGGCGCGTGCTCGCGCGAGGAGCCGCAGCCGAAATTGTCGCCTGCGACGAGGATTTCCGCCTTGCGATAGGCCGGCTGGTTGAGCACGAAATCGGGATTCTCCGAGCCGTCATCCTTGTAGCGCATCTCCGAGAACAGTGCGGTGCCGAGGCCGGTGCGCTTGATCGTCTTCAGATACTGCTTCGGGATGATCATGTCGGTATCGACATTGACCACCTTCAGCGGGGCCGGCGTCGAGGTCAGGGTGGTGAAGGGCTGCATGATGCGGTTCCTGTGCTTGTCCTGCGCGCCCGGCCTCAGCCGGCCGCCTGTTCGATGGCTTCCATGTCCTCGTCGGAGAAGCCGAAATGGTGGCCGATCTCATGGATCATGACGTGGCTGACGATGGCGCCGAGACTCTCGTCGTGCTCGGCCCAGTAGTCGAGGATCGGCCGGCGATAGAGGTGGATGGTGTTGGGCATCTGGCCGGTCTGGGGCCCGAAACCCTGTTGCGGCAGGCCGACGCCGGTGAAGAGGCCAAGCAGGTCGAAGGGGCTCTCCGCCTCCAGCTCCTTCAGCACGTCGTCCTCCGGGAACTCGGTGACGTTGAAGACGACATCGGCGCAGAGCGCGCGGAACTCCTCCGGCAGGCGGTCGAACGCGGCCTGGGCCAGGTCGTCGAACGCCTCCAGCGACGGGGCTTTCGCTCCGTCCCAGTCGATCCGCGCTGTCTTCGCCACGGCGGCATCCATCTCCGTCACCAGAACTTCAGTTGATGGCCGAGCCACCAGGCCAGCACGATCACGCCGAGGAGCGAGAGCGCACGGCCGATGCGCCGGCCCCAGAGCTCGATCCTGTCGCCCTCCGGCGCGTCGGTGCCGGAGAAATGATCGGCTGCCCTGCCCATCGAGGAACCGAGCAAGGTCTCGCTGTCGCGCTTCACGCGCTCCAGCGCGGCCTTGGCCTCGGCCTCGCGGGCGGCTTCGCGGGGATCGTTCGACATGGCGCTCTCCCCGCTGGACCGTTCAGCCGAGCGTGCGGACGTCGACGAAGCGGCCGGTCAAGGCCGCCGCCGCCGCCATCGCCGGCGAGACGAGGTGGGTGCGGCCGCGATAGCCCTGACGACCCTCGAAATTGCGGTTCGAGGTCGAGGCTGCCCGCTGGCCGGGCTTGAGCTGGTCGGGGTTCATGCCGAGGCACATCGAGCAGCCCGGCTCGCGCCATTCGAAGCCGGCGGCGATGAAGATCTTGTCGAGACCCTCGGCCTCTGCCTGCTCCTTCACCAGGCCGGAGCCGGGGACGATCATGCCGTAGTCGAGGCTCTCATGGATCTTCTTGCCCTCGACGATCTTTGCGACGGTGCGCAGATCCTCGATGCGGCCATTGGTGCAGGAGCCGATCCAGATCACGTCGAGCGGGATGTCGGTGATCTTGGTGCCGGCGGTCAGGCCCATATACTCCAGCGCACGCTTCTTCGAGGCGCGCTTGACCTCGTCCTGGATCAGCTCGGGATCGGGAACCGCGCCGGTGACGGAGATCACGTCCTCGGGGCTCGTGCCCCAGGACACGATTGGCGGCAGGTTGCCGGCGTCGAGCCGGACCACGCGGTCGAAATTCGCGCCCTCGTCGGTCTGCAGCGTCTCCCAATAGCGGACGGCGGCGTCCCATGCCGCGCCCTGCGGCGCCTTCGGGCGGCCCTTCAGATAGGCGAAGGCCTTCTCGTCCGGGGCGACCATGCCGGCGCGGGCACCGCCCTCGATCGACATGTTGCAGAGCGTCATGCGGCCTTCCATGGTCAGGCCGCGGATGGCTTCGCCGGCATATTCGATCACCGAGCCGGTGCCGCCGGCGGTGCCGATCTCGCCGATGATGGCCAGCGTGATGTCCTTGGCGCCGACGCCGGGCGCAGGCGTGCCGTCCACCTGGACGAGCATGTTCATCGCCTTCTTCTGGATCAGCGTCTGCGTGGCGAGGACGTGCTCGACCTCCGAGGTGCCGATGCCATGCGCCAGCGCGCCGAAGGCACCGTGCGTCGAGGTGTGCGAGTCGCCGCAGACGATCGTGGTGCCGGGCAGGGTGAAGCCCTGCTCGGGGCCGACGATGTGGACGATGCCCTGGCGCTTGTCGAGCTCGTTGAAATACTCGACGCCGAATTCCTTGGCGTTCTTCGCCAGWGCYTCGACCTGGATGCGGCTTTCCTCTTCGGCGATGCCCTTGGAACGGTCGGTCGTCGGGATGTTGTGGTCGACGACGGCGAGCGTCTTCTCGGGGGCACGCACCTTGCGACCGGTCATGCGCAGGCCCTCGAAGGCCTGCGGGCTCGTCACCTCATGGACGAGGTGGCGGTCGATATAGAGCAGGCAGGTGCCGTCATCCTGCCGGTCGACGACGTGGTCGTCGAAGATCTTGTCGTAAAGCGTGCGGGGAGCTGAGGTCGCAGTGTCGGCAGGGGCGGCAGATGGCCCTCTCCCTGCACGGCGCAGAAGCGCTGGAACTGATGCACACACGGCGACATGGCTACTGTGTAGCAGTTCCAAGGAAGCCGGACAATCGATCCACTCGCGGAGCCGTCATTTGCCGGACGCGGGGCCCGGCGCCGCCGTGTCGACGCTGACGACCACCGACATGCCGGGCGTCAGCCGTTCCGCCAGAGGCTGGCCCGGGTCGATGGCGATGCGCACCGGGACGCGCTGGGCGATCTTGATGAAGTTGCCGGTGGCGTTGTCCGGGCGGATCACACTGAACTCGGAGCCGGCGGCCGGCGAGAAGCGCTCGATATGGCCGCTGAGCTTCGCATGGCGGAGTGCATCGACGGTGAAGCTCACCGGCTGGCCCACACGCATGCCGGCGAGCTGCGTCTCCTTGAAATTGGCGATGACCCAGACCTGGGCGGGCACGAGCGCCATGAGCTGGGTGCCGGCCGAGACATATTGCCCGAGCCGGGCGGAGACCTCGCCGAGGCGTCCATCCTGCGGGGCGAGGATACGGGTATTGATCAGGTCGATCTCGGCGAGATGGACGGCGGCTTCGGCCCCCTCGACCGCCGCGATGAGCGACTGGCGGTTGACGATCGCGGTCTGGATATCCTGCCGCGCGACTTCGGCGGCAGCGTTGTTGGCGGTGAGGGAGGCGCGCGCCTGGTCGAGCGCCTGCTGGCTCTGGTCGGTGCTGGTCTGGTTGACGACGCCGCGCTCGCGCAACGGCTCGATCCGGCCCCAATTCGCCTCGGCGGTACGCAAGGCCGCTTCGGCACTGGCGACATTCGCCACTGCGGCGCGCAGCCGGGCTTCGGCCGTGGCGCGGGCCTGATCGGAATTGGCGAGGCCGGCACGCTGGGCGGCGAGGCCGGCACGGGCCTGTTCCAGCTTCTGCGCGAAGATCCGGTCGTCGATGCGCAGCAGCAGGTCGCCCTGTTTCACCGTGGCGAAATCCTGCACCGGCACTTCCGCGACATAGCCGGCGAGCTGCGGCGCGATCACCGTGACCTGGCCGCGCACATAGGCGTTCTCGGTGGTCTCGATGGCGCTCGCGAAGGGTGGCAGCCGCCAAGCGTAGAGGACGAGGGCGACGCCAGCGAGGCCGATCGCCAGCGCGATATAGGTCGAAAGGGAGCGGAACAGGCGGGTCATGGTCGCAAGCGGAAGATCAGGTTGTCGCGGAGGCGGCCGGCGCGGCCGAGCGTGCCTTCCATTGCAGGAAGGCGAGATGGGTGAGAAGGCCGGCCAGGGCGAGGCCGGCGATCAGCGAGATCAGCAGGAAGGCGTCGTTATAGGCCAGCACCGTCGCCTCCCGCGTCGCCTGCTGGGCCAGCAGCGACACGCCTTCCGCCCGCGTCAGCGTCGGGTCGGTCAGCACATGACCATAGGCGCCGCCGAGCTGGCTGACGCGCTGCGCGACCAACGGGTCGGACAGGGTGAAATGCTCGGTCAGCACATTGTAGTGGAACGTCGTTCTCAGCGTGATGAAGGTGCCGAAGATCGCCGAGCCGAACAGGCCGCCGATGCTCTGCGTGAACAGGAAGACGGTGAAGAAGCTCAGGATGTAGATCGGCCCGCGTACGATCGCCGCGCCGAGCCCCTGAGCCATCGCGGCTGGCAGGAAGAGCGCCGAGCCATAGGCGACGAGCGACTGGCTGAGCCAGATGTCGTCCGGCCGGGTCAGGCTGGTGGCGCCGCTGTCGAGCCAGGCGCCAAGCGCCACGCAGGCGAGCGCGGCCCCGTAGAACCCGTTCTCGCGGCCGGGGCGCAGCAGCGCGGCGCAGGTCAGGCCGCCGGCGATGATCGCGGCGAGGATGATCGCGTAGAGCGGTACGGTCTGCTCGTTCTGGATGCCGAGCGCCTGGAAGAAATTCGAGGCGCCGACGGTCTGCTCCGCCAGGACGAGGCGCAGCAGCAGCAGCGTGCCGGCGAAATGCAGCGTGGTCGGGCTGGTCAGCCAGCGGATATCGACGAGCGGGCTTTCGCGGTGCAATTCGATAATCGCGGCCAGCATCAAGCAGACCATGGCGATGGCAAGGAGCCAGCCGAGCCAGGGCGCCTCGAGCCACCAGTAGAGGCGGCCCAGGCTGAGCGCGACGGCGATGCTGCCGAAGCCGATGGCGATCAGCAGATAGCTGACGATATCGAAGGGGCCGATCCATTTGATGCGCGGCGGCGTCGCCAGCGGCAGCGCGTAGACGAAGCCGAAAGCCAATAGGGCTAGCCCCATCTCGATCATGGTGAGGCTGTGGAAGCCGCCGAGATCGAGCAGATAGGGCGAGATGAGCCGCGTCACCGGGATGCCGAGCGTGGTGTTGGTCAGCGCCAACGACAGGCCGACGGTCAGCTTCCGCTGCGGCGGCATCGGCTCGATCATGTAGAAGAAAGCGAGCGAGGACATCGGCGCCGCCGCCATGCCGCTCATGAAGCGCACGGCGACGGCCGATTGCAGATCCTGGACGAAGAAGAAATTCAGGGCGGCGGCCAGCACGAAGCCGGCGATGCTGATCTCCGCAAAATTGCGCAAGCCATACTGCATGCGGATCTTGATCAGCGCGATCGAGAGCGAGACGTTGGGCGCCATATAGGCGGCGACCAGCCAGTTGGTTTCGGCGACGGTGGCGCCGAGCTCGCCCTGGATCTGGTAGATGTTGGTGTTGACGATGTTCTGGCCGATCTGCTGCGTCATCGCCAATGTGACCGAAGCGAGCATGTAGGCGAGCGCGCGCGGCACCGGCATGGTGAACCAGCCCTGCGTCGGGGCAGGGGGCGTCGCAGCGGCTGGCGCGGAAGCGGGCTCTGCCGTGCTCATGGGGCGGCGCTCCGCCCGGCGGCGATGTTGCGGGAAGTCCGGCGCAGGACATCGAGTGCCATTTCCAGCTCCCGCGGCGCGATGCCCTGCAGGATATCAGCACGCAGGGCGGCGAGGAAATTCAGGATGTCCTCGGCTTGAGCGCGCGCCATGGGCGTGAGGAACACGCGGCGGGCGCGGCGATCCCCTTCGACGGCGCGGCGCTCGATCATGCCGTTGCGCTCGAGCCCGTCGAGCAGGCGCACCAATGTCGGCTGCTCGATGTCGAGGAGGCCCGCCAGATCGGACTGGATCGGCCCGTCCTCACGGGCGAGCTCCATCAGCAACCGGGCGCGGGACCAGGTCAGGCCCATGTCGCGGGCGCGCTCGTCGACGAGAGTGCGCAGCTTGCGGTTGACGGCCGCGAGCTCGGCGGTGAAGGCGGCCTGGAGCTGTGTCTGATCCATAGGGTGAATATCAATAGTAAGCTAATGATTGGCATGCTTATAGGGGCGTCATACGCATATCAAATGAAAATTATATGCGCCGATATGCGTTTATTGCATTCGACTGGGCGGCCATCATTCCGGGTGCCCCTGCGCCACGAAGCGTTGCGCGCAACAAAAAACGCGGCCCCGAAGGACCGCGTTCCTGAATTCTCGAAGGGCCGCGGCTTACTTGCCGGTGGCCTTGCCACCCTTGGCGGGGCGGGCCTCGACGCGCTCGGCGATGCGGGCCGACTTGCCGCGGCGATCGCGCAGGTAATAGAGCTTGGCGCGACGCACCTTGCCCTTGCGGATCACCTTGATGGAATCGAGGTTCGGCGAGAAGAGCGGGAAAACGCGCTCGACACCTTCGCCATAGGAAATCTTGCGGACGGTGAAGCTCTGGTTGAGGCCGCCGCCGTTGCGGGCGATCACGACGCCYTCATAGGCCTGGACGCGGCTACGCTCRCCTTCCTTGACCTTGACGTTGACCTGCACGGTGTCGCCGGGCTGGAAGGCCGGGATCTCGCGACCTTCGCTCAGTTTGGCAATCTGCTCGGCATCGATCTGCTCGATGATGTTCATGGGTCTCTCCATGGCCGTATTCGCGCGGAAGCGCGGGCTTTCGGCTCGCTGTTTTCAGTTGAGTGCGGGGCCATACAGGAGAGTCCGGCATTTGTCGAGCGGGAATGCCGGCAAGGCGCATGCGGGCCGGCGATCTTGCGGGCGGGGCTTCGCGAAGCATAGCTTCCGGGCGCCATTTCCCGATCACGTCCCATTGTCCGGATACCCGCATGATCAGCACAGTTTCCAAGGTCGCCCTCGTCACCGGGGCCGCGCGCGGCATCGGGCTGGCGACGGCGAAGCGCTTTCTCGCAGATGGCTGGCGCATCGGTCTGCTCGACATCGACGGGGCCGGGCTGGAGCGAGCCGTGGCGGAGATCGGCAAGCCGGAGGAGACGCTGGCGCTGACCTGCGACATCGCCGAGCCGCGGCAGGTCGCGGCAGCCTTCGACACGCTTGTAGCGCGCTTCGGGCGGCTCGACGCGCTGGTCAACAACGCCGGCACCGCCGTGTTCAAGCCGCTGCTGGAGACGACGCATGAGGAGTGGCAGCGCGTGCTCGCGGTCAACCTCACCGGGCCCTTCCTGGCGACGCAGCTCGCGGCCCCGCTGATGGCCGACCGGGGTGGCGGCGCCATCGTCAACATCACCTCGATCTCGGGCCTGCGCGCCTCGACGCTGCGCGTCGCCTACGGCACCTCCAAGGCCGCGCTGGCGCATCTGACGAAGCAGCAGGCGGTCGAACTGTCGAGCCTCGGCATTCGCGTCAACGCGGTCGCGCCGGGTCCGGTCGAGACGGCGATGGCGAAGGCCGTGCACAGCCCGGAGATCCGCGCGGACTATCGCGACGCCGTCCCGCTCGGCCGCTACGGGCTGGAGGAGGAGTTGGCGGAGTCGATCTTCTTCCTGTGCTCGGACAAGGCGAGCTACATCACCGGGCAGGTGCTGGCGGTCGATGGCGGGTTCGACGCGGCCGGTATCGGGTTGGCGACGCTGCGGGGTGAGCGGCGGAATTTATAGAGGGGGCGGTTTCTACCCATCCGCTTGCCGGCGGGTTTCCCGAAAAGCGGGATGATCTTCGSAGCGGCTGTTGCCGGTTGTGTTACTTCGTCGGCTGAGTGCGCGCGGTGAGCTTGTTTCCGTCGGGATCGCGAAGGTAGGCGACGAAGGCTCCATTCGGGCGCTCGCTGGGTGGGCTCTCGATCGACGTTCCGCCATGGGCGGTGCCGGCATCATGCCATGCGAGAACATGGTCACGGCTCGCCGCGGCGATACCGAYWGTCCCACCGTTGGCCGCSGTCGCTGGMTTGCCGTCGATCGGCTTCGTGATCATCAGCCGACCGCCSTYGTGGRCATAGATCAGCCTGCCTCTGGCATCGATCTCGCCGGGCTCGCCTCCCAACGCGGCGAATGTGGCGTCGTAGAACTCTCTCGCCCGCTCCAGGTCGTTGCTGCCGATCATGACGTGAGTGAACATCGTTTTGTCTCCAAAGAGGGCCGGTGCGAGATCATCGAGCGCGAAGAGGGCGGCTGCCCGCGCATAAAAGGTCGGTGATCGTCAGCTGCACTGTACGGCCTTTGAGCCGCACCGCCCCCTACTTGTAGAACCCCTCGCGCAGGTTGAAGCCGTGCTCAAGCCAGACTTTCATCGCGCAGAGCATGCCCGTCCAGCCCTCGCAATTGCCGTAGGAGGCCTTCAGCCCCTCCTGTGTCCGTGACCAGCCCTGTTCCGATATCCGGACGAGCGTGCGGCCGTCTTCGAGCGGCTCGAAGGTCATCGTGACGGTGGTCTCGCGGCTGGCGGCGGGGTCGGGCGTCGTCTCGGCCGAGCCCCAGCGCAGGACGATGCGCCTGTCCGTCTCCACCTCCACGACATGGACCGGGAAGGCGCCTGGGAAGTCGTGAAAATCCCAGGTGACGACCGCTCCGGTCTCGAGCCGCCCCTTCGCGCCGCCGGTCGTGAAGAAATGGGAGAGGTGGTCGGGATTGACCACTGCCTCGAAAACCTCGCCGACCGGCTTCGCGATGCGCCCGGCGACCGAAAATTTCAGATCCATCTGCGGTTCCATCGACGCCCTCCCATTGCTGCCGGGATTATTATGTTATAGATTTATAACATGTCAACGGACGACGCAGACGACGCAGACGACGCTCTCTTCAAGGCGCTGGGCCATCGTGCACGGCGGCGGATTCTGGATGCGCTGAAGGCGGGCCCCCGCACGACGGGGATGCTGTGCGAGCTTATGCCGGAACTCGATCGCTGCACCGTGATGCAGCATCTGAAGGTGCTGGAGGAGGCGGGTCTTGTAATCGTCGAGCGGCGCGGGCGCGAGCGCTGGAACCATCTCGACGCGCTGCCGATCCACGGGATTCACGAGCGCTGGATCGGTCCCTATGCGGCCTATGCGGCGGCCATGCTGAGCCGCCTCAAGCGGATGAGCGAAGGCGAGGCGGGCGTCCCGATGCATGAACCGACGGGCACGAAGGAAACGGGGGACGCCTAGCGGCACTCCAAATACGCCTTCGCCTGCCGGTCGCGTCTCCGCTGACGCCGGGTGTCAGCACATCGTCGGCAGCGGCTTTCGGCTGGCGGCAGCCATGCTAAGCCTGTTGTGACGCGTGGAGAGTTCACCGATGGCTTCAGACCCTTTGTTCGAGCGCCTGTGGAACGGCAGCGCGCCAATGGAGGAATGGACGGCGGCGGTTTCCGATGGCGCCATCACCGCTGTCGCGGACGGCATCATCACGGTCCACACCACCTATTTCTGCGGCAGCGTCACCGCGATCCGCACCACGGAAGGGCTGGTCCTGATCGACACCGCCAAGCCGGATACGGCGCAGCGGACGCTGGAGGTGATCCGGAGCTGGGACGACAGCCCGATCCATACGGTGATCTTCACCCATGGCCATATCGACCACACCAGCGGCATCGCCGTCATCGATGCGGAGGCCGATGCGCGGGGCGTCCCACGCCCCCGGATCGTCGCCCATCGCAATGTCCGGCGGCGGATGGAGCGTTACGTGGCCTCGCACGGCTTCAACAGCATCGTGCAGGGCCAGCAGTTCAACAAGCCCGGCTATGTCTACCCCATCGGCCAGCGGCAGCCGGACGAGGTCTATGACGAGACGCTGTCGCTCACGATCGGCGGCGAGCGGCTCGAACTCTTCCATGGGCGAGGTGAGACGGACGATGCCAGCTTCGTCTGGCTGCCGGAGCGGCGCGTCCTGGCAAGCGGCGACTTCGTGATCTGGGTGTTCCCGAACGCCGGAAATCCCCGAAAGGTCCAGCGCTATGCCGCCGAATGGGCCGTCGCGCTCCGGCAAATGGAGCAACTCAGGCCCGCCATCCTGATCCCCGGCCATGGCCCTGTCGTCTTCGGCGAGGAGCGGGCGTTGCAGATGCTGCGCGACGGTGCGGAAGCGCTCGAACATCTCGTGCGCGAGACGCTGGCGTTGATGAACCGGGGCGCAACGCTCGACGCGGTGCTGCATGCGGTGAAGGTGCCGGCGGGTTACCTCGCGAAACCCTATTTGCTGGCGAAATATGACGACCCGGAGTTCCTCGTCCGCAGCATCTATCATTTCTATGCCGGCTGGTTCGATGGCGATCCGGCGCATCTCAAGCCCGCCCGGACCGCGGAGGTTGCCGCCGAGCTGGCCGGGCTCGCGGGCGGGGCGGAGAAGCTGGCCGAGCGGGCGGCCATCCTGTCGGAGCAGGGAGCGTCCCGGCTCGCCGTGCAACTCGCCGAGCTTGCCGGTGCGGCAGCGCCCGACGCTCCTCGCATCCAGGCCATTCGCGCCAGCGTCCTGCAGAAGGCCATCGATGGCGAGAGCTCGCTGATGGGCAAGGCCTTTCTCTCGGTCTACCAGCGCCAGGCGCAGGAGCGGGCCGGCTGAGCCGCCGTCCCGGCAGCGAGGCGCGCTTCCTCGCGCCGCCTGCCGGCTCCGCTGCGGTGCGGCACATAATCTCCTTGCAGCCGGCCGTGAACGGCGCGAACCTGCCTCGACATGCCTCTTCGACGGCCGCTCGGCCCGCTCGGGCCAGTGCGACCGCCGCCTGACCGGTGCTGCGGGCTCTTCCGTCCCGACGCTCCGGCCTCCATCCGCGTCGATGAGAGGCCAAAGGCCTTTCGTCCTCGTGGGTCCAACCCGAAGGAGGACGTCATGGCTGCACAGAACGGCAAGGGAGACGCGGCATCCGGCACCCGACGCGCGGGGCCACGATGCATCGCGATCGTCGGCCCCTTCCAGAGCGGCAAGACCACGCTGCTCGAAAGCATCCTGATGCGTTGCGGCGCGCTTTCGCGCACCGGCTCGGTCAAGGCCGGCAACAGCGTCGGCGATGCCTCGCCCGAGGCGCGGGCTCACCAGATGAGCGTCGAGCCCAATGTCGCGAGCGTCGAATTCCTCGGCGACCAGTTTCAATTCATCGACTGTCCCGGCTCGGTCGAGTTCCTGCACGAGATGCGCCATGTCCTGCCGGCGGTCGACGCGGCCGTGGTGGTCTGCGAGGCGGATGACCGCAAGGCGCCGGCGCTGGAGCTCGTGCTGCGCGAGCTCGAGGAGGCCGACATCCCCCGCTTCCTCTTCCTGAACAAGATCGACACGGCCTCGCGCCGGGTGCGCGAGACGCTCGCCATCCTGCAGCGGGCCTCGCGCACGCCCTTGCTGCTGCGCCAGATCCCGATCTGGCAGAAGGGCATCGCCATCGGCTTCATCGACCTCGYGCTGGAGCGGGCCTTCATCTATCGCGAGCATGCGCCGAGCGAGATCGTTCCGATCGACCCCGACGAGAGCGGYCGCGAGAAGGATGCGCGCTTCTCGATGCTGGAGAAGCTCGCCGATTACGACGACGAATTGATGGAGGAGCTGCTCGGTGACATGGAGCCGCCGCGCGATCGCATCTTCGACGATCTCGCCCGCGAATTGCAGCATCGCCACGTCGTGCCCGTGTTGATCGGCGCGGCCGAGCGCGGCAATGGCGTGACGCGGCTCCTGAAGGCGCTGAGGCATGAGGCCCCGACGCTCAGCGAGACGCGCGGGCGGGTCGGCATCGTCGAGAACGGGCCGCCATTGGCGCAGGTGATGAAGAGCTGGCATGCGGGGCAGGGCGGCAAGGTTTCGCTCGCCCGGGTCATGCGCGGGCGGCTGGCCGAGGGCGACGTCGTCACCTCTTCCGCCGGCGTCGAGGCGCGCATTGCCGGCATCGTCTCCCTGAAAGGCAGCGAGCAGAGCCGCAAGCCCGCCGCAGAGGAGGGCGAGGTCGCCGGCTTCGCCAAGCTCGACGGCATCGGTACGGGCGAGGCCTTCATGCTCGGCAAGCAGCGTGCCGGCGTGGTCAGCGCGGTCGCCCCGCCCGAGCCGGTGCATACGCTCGCGATCGCGGTCAAGGACCGCAAGGACGATGTCCGGCTCGCCGCCGCGCTGCAGAAGATCGCGGAAGAGGATACCGCGCTCCTCGTCACCCAGGTGCCGGAACTGAGCGAGACGCGGCTTTCGGGCCAGGGTGAGATGCATCTGCGCGTCACGCTGGAGAAGCTCGCCGGCCGCTACGGCGTGAATGTCGTAAGCCGGCCACCGCAGGTCGGCTATCGCGAGACCATCCGCGGCCAGGCCGGTGCGCGCGGGCGCCATCGCAAACAGAGCGGCGGCCATGGCCAGTATGGCGATGTCGTGATCGAGATTGCGGGGCTGCCGCGCGGGGAGGGCATCCGCTTCATCGACAAGATCACCGGCGGGGTGGTGCCGCGCCAGTATATCGGCTCGGTCGAGGCGGGCATGCGCGACTATTGCGAGAAGGGGCCGCTCGGCTTCCCGGTGGTCGATCTCGCGGTCACGCTGACGGACGGCTCCTATCACACCGTCGATTCCTCCGACATGGCCTTCCGCCAGGCGGCCCGGCTGGCGATGAGCGAGGCCATGCCGCAGGCCAGGCCCGTGCTGCTGGAGCCGATCCTCTCCATCGAGGTGGTGATCCCGTCCGAGGCGATGTCGCGTGCCTCGGCGCTGATCTCGGCCCGGCGCGGGCAGATCCTCGGCTACGACACCCGCCCCGGCTGGCGCGGCTGGGACCAGATCAACGCCCTCGTCCCGGAAGCGGAGATGCCGGGGTTGATCGTCGAGCTGCGCTCGGCGACCTCCGGGGTCGGTTCCTTCAGCGCGCGCTTCGACCATCTGGCGGAGCTCGCCGGCAAGCCGGCCGAAGCGGTGGTCTCGGCCCAGGCCCTGGCGGCGGCGCAGGCGCGCTAGAGCCGGATGATGTCAGATGGAATCACATGGTGATCCCATCTGACATCTGAATCCGTCTCTCATCAAAGAGTGAGAGCAGGATTCTCGCGAAAAACCGGTTCCCACGTTTTCGCATCCTGCTCTAGACGGATCTCTTACGACGATAGTCTCGGCGGAACTCGCTCCGCCGGGGCTTGCCTCGCCGTCCCGCGAAAGGTTTATATCTAAACAATTCGTGGGGTGGCGAGAGGTCGCGCTTGCGCGCCGGGCCGCCGTTCCGCACTCTATGGTCGTGAAAAAGCGCGCCGGAGGCTTTGCGCGAGCAAGCTGAGCCGGCCGAGAGGGAGGAGACCATGACTGCGATCGGCGTCGCGCAGCCCATGCAGGGTGCGCGTCCGTGGCTTGCGCATTATCCGCCGGCCGTCCCGGAAACGCTCGACGAGGCGAAGATCGGGACATTGGCGGATCTGATCCGCTCGTCCTGCGCGACCTATGCCAATCGCCCGGCCTTCGAGAGCTTCGGCAAGACGATCACCTTCGCCGAGACCCTGCGCGCGGCGGAGGCCTTCGCGGGCTGGCTTCAGGCGAAGGGGCTTCAGAAGGGCGACCGCGTCGCGCTGATGATGCCGAACATCATGGCCTATCCGGCGATGATCTTCGGGACGCTGCTCGGCGGCTTCACCGTCGTCAACGTCAACCCGCTCTATACGGCGCGCGAGCTCACCCACCAGGTCAACGATGCGGGGGCGCGCATCCTCGTGGTGATCGAGAACTTCGCCCATGTCGTCTGGAGGGAATGGAGCCCGTCGCCATCGTTCCGGAAGACGTCGCCTTCCTGCAATACACCGGCGGCACGACCGGGGTCGCCAAGGGCGCGACGCTGACGCATCGCAACGTCGCCGCCAATGTTCAGCAGGCCGGATTCTGGCTCGAATGGACGCTCGAGCCGCCGCAAGGGCGGGGCGAATACCAGCACGTCATGGTGACGGCGCTGCCGCTCTACCACATCTTCGCGCTGACCTGCTGCTGCATGTTCCTGCTCCGGATCGGCGCCAAGAGCCTGCTGATCGCCAATCCGCGCGATATTCCCGGCTTCATCAAGACGCTGAAGGCGAGCCGGTTCACGCTCATTTCCGGTGTCAACACGCTCTACAACGCGCTCGCCAACCATCCCGAGATCGGCACGGTGAATTTCGGCGAGCTGCGCTTTGCCGTGGCCGGCGGCATGGCGACCCAGGCCGCCGTCGCCAAGCACTGGAAGGAGGTCACGGGCAAGCCGATCATCGAGGGCTACGGGCTTTCCGAAACCTCGCCGGTCGCCACCATCAACCGGCCGGACATCCAGGAGTTCTCCGGCACGATCGGCTATCCCATTCCCTCGACCGATGTCGCGGTCCGCGACGCCGACGGCAACGACATGCCGCCCGGGGAGCCCGGCGAGATCTGCATCCGCGGGCCGCAGGTGATGCGGGGCTACTGGAACCGCCCCGACGAGACCGCCAAGGCGATGACGGAGGACGGATATTTCCGCTCCGGCGACATCGGCGTGATGCTGCCCGACGGCCAGTTCAAGATCGTCGACCGGATGAAGGACATGGTCCTGGTCTCGGGCTTCAACGTCTATCCCAACGAGGTCGAGGATGTACTCGCCGCGCATCCCGGCGTGCTGGAAGCGGCGGTGATCGGCCTTCCGGACGAGCATTCCGGCGAGGTCGTCGCGGCCTTCGTCGTGCGCAAGGACCAGACGCTCACCGCCGACGCGCTGCGCGCCTACTGCAAGGAGAACCTCACCGGCTATAAGGTGCCCAGGCAGATCTTCTTCCGTGAAACCCTGCCCAAGACCAATGTCGGCAAGGTCTTGCGCCGGGCCCTGCGCGAGGAAATCGTCGCCAAGGGGTGAGTGCTTGCGGCGTCCGGGAAGCTGTCAAGCTCCGCCGGGCAGTCGACAGAGGACGGAACAGCGTGTTGTCTGTCCGGCCGCTGTCGCCGGAGACCGTTCTCGCTTGCCACGCCGCCTTATCGAACTGCCCTTGCTGCGCCGGCTGAAGCCGGGGCTCTACGTCCATGACGAGGAGGCCCTGAACGCCGAGCCGGCGCTCGATCTCCTCGACGAGGCGATCACGCCGGTCAGCGCCTTCTTCATCCGCAACAATGGCGAGCTTCCGGACATCGCCGATGAAGGCTCGTGGACGCTGACGATCGACGGCGAGGTCGAGCGTCCGGCCGTCTGGACGCTTCCGGCGCTGCGGGAGGCTTTCGAGACGGTCACCGAGACTGCCGTGCTGGAATGCGCCGGCAACGGCCGCGCCCAATTCTCGCCCGCGACCGACGGGTTGCCGTGGCGGCTCGGCGCGGTCGGCTGTGCGCGCTGGACCGGGGTCAGGCTCGCCGATGTGCTGAACCATGCGGGCGTGAGGCCGGGCGCCGTCTATACCGCCCATTTCGCGCCCGACCGGCAGATCGGCAAGCCGGAGAAGGAGGCCCTGTCGCGCGGCCTGCCGATCGCCAAGGCGCTGTCGCCGGAGACGCTGATCGCCTTCGCCATGAACGATGAGCCCCTGCCGCGCCTGCATGGCGGGCCGCTGCGCATCGTTGCGCCGGGCTATCCCGGCTCAGCCTGGCAGAAATGGCTGAACCGCATCAGCCTGCGGACCCAGGAACATGACGGCGAGAAGATGCGCGGCACCGATTACCGCCTTCCGATCCATGCGCTGCGGCCGGGCGAGCCGCTCGATCCCACCCATTTCGCCGTGATCACCGACATGCCGGTGAAGTCGCTGATCACCCGCCCGACGAATGGCTTCACCGTGGCGGCGGGCGAGATGGTCGCGGTCGCCGGCTTCGCCTGGAGCGGCGCCATTCCGCTTGCCGCAGTCGAGCTCTCCTGCGACGGCGGAAGCCGTTGGGACGAGGTCGCGCTCGAACCGGGCGAGGGCCCCTTCGGCTGGCGTCGTTTCGAGACCCGTCTGCCGGCCGTGGCGCCGGGGCCGCTCACGATCATGGCCCGCGCCCGGGATGCGGCCGGGAATTGTCAGCCGCTCGAACCGCCGTGGAATCCGCGCGGTTACTGCAACAATCAGGTGCAGCGCGTCAGCGGGACGGTTACGGCGCGCGACGCGAGGGGTTTGCGCGAGGAATTTTCTCGGGGCATTTGAACCTTTTACGGCGCGGGCGCGTCTAACCCCTCGAGTCTGCCGCTGCCGGCACGGCTCTGCCGCCTCGGTCACTCCCTCCTCCCATCGGCGACCGAGGCGGCTATTTCTCTTTGTTTCGGCTCTTCAGGCGGCCAGCAAGGCACGGCCGTCGCTGGCATGGCCGGTGACCGAGACGATCCGCCCCGCTTCGATCTCGCTTGCGAGCCGGACGAGCGTGAAATCCTCGGCGCGGCCGGTMTTGCCGCGYTCSGTCAGCACCGAGAGCGCCCGGCCCATCCGGGCCGCGAGGTGCCGCTGCTGAGCCGTCGCGGCGGCCGCACGCAGCCTCGATGCCCGCTCCGTCACGATCTCGCCGGGCAGTTGCGGCATGCGCGCGGCCGGCGTTTCGGGCCTCGCCGAATAAGGAAAGACATGGACGAAGCTGAGCTCGCATTCCTCGATGAGGGACAGCGAGCGGGCGAACATCGCCTCATCCTCTGTCGGGAAGCCGGCGATAAGGTCGGCGCCGAAGACGATGTTGGGGCGCAGGCGCCGCATCTCGTCACAGAAGCGGATTGCGTCGCTACGGCTATGCCGGCGCTTCATGCGCTTGAGGATGAGGTCGTCGCCATGCTGCAGCGACAGGTGCAGATGCGGCATCAATCGCGCTTCCGTGGCGATGAGATCGCGCAAGGCGTCGTCGACCTCGACGGCATCGATCGAGGAGAGGCGCAGGCGCGGCAGCTCCGGAAGTTCGCGCAGGATCAGCGCTGCGAGCGTGCCGAGCGTCGGCTCGCCGGGCAAGTCGCGGCCATAGCTGGTGAGATCGACGCCGGTCAGGACGATCTCGCGCGCGCCGGCCTCGACGAGACGTCGGCACTGGGCAAGGACATCGCCCGCCGGCAGCGAGCGCGAATGGCCCCGGCCGAAGGGGATGACGCAGAAGGTGCAGCGATGGTCGCAGCCGTTCTGCACCTGCACGAAACCGCGCGTATGCCCGGCGAAGCGGCCCGTCGGCGCCGCGCGCATGGTCGCATGGGCCATGATGTCGCCCACTGCGAGCTTGTCGGCAGGCAAGGCCTGCTCGCCGCCGAGGCTGTTGGAACGGGCAAGCGCCTCCCAGCTCTCCGGCCGCAGCTTCTCGTCATTGCCGAGGACGCGGTCGGCCTCGGGCATGGCGGCAAAGCGGGCCGGCTCGATCTGCGCGGCGCAGCCGGTGACGATGACGGGCCGGTCCGGCTGCTCGCGCTTGAGGCGGCGGATGGCCTGACGGGCCTGCCGGGTCGCCTCGGCGGTGACGGCGCAGGAGTTGACGATCGCGGCGTGTTTCAGCCCGGCGGCTTCCGCCTGGAGCCTGAGCGCCTCGCTTTCGACGATGTTGAGGCGGCAGCCGAAGGTGACGACCTCCAGAGCATTTCCCCGTTTCTCCGAAACGGGGAAATGCTCTGATCCTTTGTCTTCTCGCATTTTCTTCACGCGAACCGGTGTCCACTTCGCTCAAAAATGCTTCGGCCCCATCAGGCCGCGCTCTCGAACAGGGATGGATCGAGCGTGCCTTCCCATTCGAACTC
This sequence comes from Allobosea sp. TAB14, assembly GCF_052113865.1. Lineage (NCBI taxonomy): Bacteria > Pseudomonadati > Pseudomonadota > Alphaproteobacteria > Hyphomicrobiales > Alloboseaceae > Allobosea > Allobosea sp. TAB14. The sequence goes on from NZ_JBFRDQ010000094.1 coordinate 29,472, forward strand.
CGCCGCGCCTGTCATCAGGACGTGGCCATCGCTCTCGCGCCATTCGATGGTGAGATCGCCGCCCGGTAGGCTGACCACGGCCTTGCGGGCCGATAGCTCACGGCGCACTGCGGCGACCAGCGCCGCGCAGGCGCCCGAGCCGCAGGCCTGGGTGATGCCGGCGCCACGCTCCCAGACACGCAGCACGATATGGTCGGGGGCCTTGACGGCGGCGAGCTCGATATTGGCGCGGTCGGGGAAGATCGGGTGGTTCTCGAGCAATGGGCCGATCTGCGCGAGATTGTAGGCATAGGGGTCCTCGACGAAGAAGACCGCATGGGGATTGCCCATATTGACGGCGCAGGGCGTGTGCAGGATCGGATCGTCGATCGGGCCGATCTGCAATTCGAAGCGGCTGGTATCCTCGAAGGGCTCGGCGAGCGGGATCTCGTCCCAGGCGAGGCGCGGGGCGCCCATGTCGACGGTGAAGATCGTCTCGCTCTCGCGCCTGACCGGCAGCAGGCCGGCCTTGGTCTGCAAGGTCAGGCTGGTCCTGGCGGGGTCGCCCATCCCGGGGTCGGCGACCATCGCCCAGGCGACGCAGCGCGTGCCGTTGCCGCAGGCGCCGGCCTCGGAGCCGTCGACATTGTAGATGCGGACGAAGGCGTCGGTGCCCGCGACCTGGGGATCGTGCAGCACCATGAGCTGGTCGAAGCGGGCGCGCGGCTCGGCGGCGATGGCGCGCGCGTCGTCGGCGCCCACCAAGAGCTTGGTACCGCGCAGGTCGAGCACGGTGATCTGGTTGCCGAGCCCGTTCATCTTCAGGAACCGGCGATTGGCCAGAGCGTTCATTTGGTCACACGTCCCATGAATAACGGGTCTATGACGGAGGCGACGTGAAAAAGCCACCCTCGTCCCCGTTCCTGAGAGAAGGTGGACATTCTATGCTGCGCTGCAAGGGCGCGAATCGCGAGAAGCTAGGGCCGTGACGATGCGGTATTTCCGGATTTGTGTTCTGGCCTGCACCGGCATGGCCGGTGCCGTGTCGATGGCCTTCGCCCAGGCGACGGTTGCTCCGCCTTCCGCCGTCCAGTCGGTGCCGCTTGCCCCGCCGCCCGGCGCGACCCCGGTACAGGTGCCTTCGGCCCCCAATCAGGGCCCGCCCGCAGCGGTTCCCGATTCGCAGCCCTCTCCGCAGCCGGTCCAGCCCGCGCCGCCGCCGCCCTTTCCGGTGACGCCGCAGCCGGTTCAGCCCGCGCCGACGCCACAGCTTCCGCTGGAGCCGCAGCCGGTGCAGCCGCCGCCGACCCTGCCGGCGCCGGGCCAACCGCTGCCGCCCGTCCCGCAGCAACAGCAGACCGGTGTGCCCGACCCGAATTCCACGCTGGCCGGCAAAGGCTCCGATACGAGCGATGTCGCGGAGGTGACGCTCTCGCCCAAGCCCGTGCTTCTCCTGTCAGGGCAGGCGACATGGGATCAGGGCTTCCAGAAGCTCTCCGACAGCTTCAAGGCGTTGCGGGCCGAGGCGCAGAAGGCGGGGCTCACCGCCGCCGGCCGGCCGCTGACGCTCTTCGTCGAAACGACGGATGAAGGCTTCCGTTTCGATGCGATGCTGCCGGTCGCGATCCCGCCGGGCGGTCAGGCGCCTTCGCTCGGCGCCGATTTCAAGATGTCGACCTCGCCCGCCGGGGCGGCGCTGCGCTTCCTGCATCAGGCGCCCTATGACGACATCGATTCCACCTATGAGACGATCACCGCCTATCTGGAGGCGAAGAGCATCGTCGTGAAGGACGCCTTCCTCGAGGAATATGTCAGCGATCTCAACGATCCGGGCGATCCGAATCTGGAGATCAACGTCTACGTCCAGCCGAAATAAGGCGGGGCGTCACGCGCTCCAGCTCAGGCCCGGCCGCATCGGCCGGAAGCGCTCTTCCGGCAAGCCAGCGGCAGCCAGCGCCGCCTTCAGTGCCTCGGGCGGGCGCTCGACGCCCTCGTCGGTGAGCTGGAAGGTACCCCAGTGGTGGCCGATGGCCTGTTCGGCGCGAAGCGCCTGCATGACCTTCACCGCCTCTTCCGGGTTCATGTGGTTGTCCGACATGAACCAGCGCGGCTCATAGGCGCCGATCGGCAGCACGGCGAGGCTGAACGGGCCATGGTCACGGCCGAGTCGCTCATAGAGCGAGCCGTCATGATAGCCGGTGTCGCCGACATGGAAGAGCTTCGTGCCGCCGGTTTCGAGGATGAAGGAGCACCACAGCGCCATGCGCCGGTCGAAGGCGCCGCGCGCTGACCAGTGATAGGTCGGCACCAGCGTGACGGCGACGGCGTCGGAGAGCTGCAACCGGTCGTCCCAGTCATGCGCCTCGGTGCGGGCATCGGGGATGCGGGCCCTGACGATGGTGTTGTTGCCGAGCGGCATGATCATCCGCGGCCGGTCGCGATGGTGGATCCGCGCCAGCGTCTCGATATCGAGATGGTCGTAATGATTGTGGGTGATCAGAACCGCGTCGATCTTCGGCAGGTCGTCGAAGGCGACGCCGGGCGCGTTGACGCGCTTCGGCCCGAGGAAGGTGAAAGGGCTCGCGCGCTCCGAATAGACCGGGTCGATCAGCAGGTTGAGGCCTGCGATCTGGTAGAGGAAGGAGGCGTGGCCGAGATGGACGATGCGCACGCCACCGACCCGCGCCGGCGGCTTGTCCTGCGCAGGCGCGGCGTATTGCGGCGGGAAGGCTTCGCGCTCGCGCTTGCCGGTCTGCCAGCGCAGCACGTCCATCAGCCCCTTGTTGATCGTACGGCCGTCGCTGAAGACGAGACCGTCGAAATGGTCGCTGACGGGCCCCTGGTAATAGGGGTTGCGCGAGCGGGAGATCGCGGCCCAGGCCGCACCGGTCGAGGCCAGCAAGGCACCGAGACCGAGGAAGGAGAGGAGTTTGCGGCGGTTCATGGCCCGGTAGAAGTAGGCGGTCGTGACGTTCGATCAAGACCGCCTGCGGCAACAGGGCTTCCGAAAGGCGATGGCCGTCAGTTGCTGCCGGAGCGGATCGCCATCGTCGCGACGCCGGCGCCGATCAGCAGCGTGCCGCCGGCCTTGTTGAACAGGCCGATGGCGCGCGGATTGCTCACCACGGCGCGAGCCCGGGAGGCGATCAGCGCGTAGCCCATGGCGTTGGCGAAGGCGAGGCCGATGAAGGTCGTCTCGAAGATCAGCATCTGCGTCCAGAAATCGCCCTTGGTGTCGAGGAACTGGGGGAGGAAGGCGACGAAGAAGGTGATGCTCTTCGGGTTCAGCGCCGTCACCAGCCAGGCATGGCCGAGCATCTTCCAGGCAGGGGCGGCATCCTCGCGCGGCTTGGCATCCAGCGTGCCGCCGGCGCGGAAGAGCTTGATGCCGAGCCAGATCAGATAGGCCGCGCCGATCCATTTCAGCGCGGTGAAGATCATGGCTGATGTTGCGAGCAGGGCGCCGACGCCGAGCATCGAAAGGGTCATGGCGGTGAAGTCGCCCAGCGCGACGCCGACCGCGATCGGGAAGGCCGTGCGCCAGCCCTGGCCGAGCGCATAGGAGATGACGAGCAGGATCGTSGGSCCSGGGATRACGAGSAGGACGGCGGTGGCGGCSGCGAAGGCGGCCCAGGCTTCGAAGGTCATGATGATGGCTCCCTGAAAACCAGAGCCATCACCAGAAGCGGGTGCTTGTAAAGAGGTCAGCCGCGAGCGGCGTCGACAAAGTTGCAGAAGCCGCGGCGGACCTCGCCCTCATGGCCGATCTGGCCTGCCTGGACGGTGAAAACGAGATCGAGGCGGGTTGCGCCGCCGCTCTTGCGGGCGGTGATGCGCAGCGATTGCAGGCGGCCCGAGCCGGCTCCGTCCTGAAGGGCGGTGAGCGTGTTGGTCGCCTTGTCGACGCGGATCCCGCCAAAACCTTCGGCGGACACGGCGCGGGCGGCGCCATTAATGGCCTTGGCCGGCGGGCTCTTGACGAGGTCCCAGGTGCGGTAAGTGATCTCCGACAGCATCGGCACGCCGGCGCTGGTGAAATTGGTGGAGCAGGGCTGCGCCTGGGCTCCGTTCAGGCCGGCAAAGGCGGCGGACACGGCGATGACACAAGGTATCAGGAGGCGGGTAGGCATCGTTGCGCTCGCAATCGATTAAGGGACGCCCTCCGTTACCGAGGTTGCGGCATCCTGTCACCGTAACCC
>NZ_JBFRDQ010000095.1:0-14615 GCF_052113865.1 Allobosea sp. TAB14
CGCCTGCACGATCACGGCGCCGTCGTCGGTCGTCGTCATGGTGCGGAACTTGAAGATGCGGAACGCCGCCTGATTGAAGCCATGGCGGCGCTGGCGGAACAGCACCGGGCCGGGTGAATCGATCCGGATCGCCAGCGCGATCAGCAACAGCAGTGGCAGCAGCAACAGCCCGGCCAGCGCCGCGGCGGTGAGATCGAAAGCCCGCTTGCAGGCGATTTCGACCGGCGACAGCGGAGCACGCGTCAGGCGCAGGCTCGAAAGCGCGCCGGCGCTGACGAAATGCGGCTGCTCGAAGCGGCTCATGATCTTCTCGGGCGCGAGATGGATCGCGACCGGCATGTTCATGAATGCGTCGACGCAGGCCTCGATCGTCTCATGGTCCGACCAGGGCACCGCGATGAAGACCGCGTYGGGCCGCTTCGCCCGGCAGCTGGCGGCGGCGGCCGCGAGATCGGCCGCAAGGGCTTCGCGCGGATCGCGGCGCGGTTGCTGCGGGTTGAGGAAGGCCACGTCGACGATGGCGCTGCCGGCATTCCATGGCTTGCAGCGGTCGACGAAGGACATGACTTCCTTCTCCCGGCCGATCAGGAAGACGCGCTCGGAGGTGATCCGGCCGGTCCGGCTTCCCGCCGAGATCAGGCGGACGATGGCCGAACGGGTCAGTACGATGGCGGGAATGCCGGCGAGATAGCTCGTCAGGAGGACGGCCCGCGAATAGTGATCGGCGATCTTGGCGAGGACAAGCAGCACCAGGAACGCGACGAACGCGATGTTCCAGGCCGAGAAGGCCGCCGCGACCTGGCCTTTCGTCGAGAGGTAATTGCCGATCTGGTAGCGTCCGCGCATCAGGTTGACGAAGACGAACAGCGCCGCCAGCGTGCCGGCGAGTTCCGGAGTCCGCTCGTCCACCTGGAAAGAGCCCTGCATCGCAAGATCGGTCGACCAGTCCATGGCGTAGACCAGGGCCACGACGAGGACGCCGTCGCACGCCGCCGTCAGCAGGCCGAGCCAGTGCCGCCAGCTTCTCGCAGGGCCTCGGGGCAGCGCCAACGGTGCCTGCCTGAGATGGTCGACGCTCATATTCGCCCAGTCCTTGCCGCTTTGTCTCCCGCTTTCGGCGCGAGGACCGAGATATGCGGGAGCAGTCGGCGACGCAACCGCAAGCGCCATGCCGCGCGGCATTGCACCGGATCGGTGCGAATTTCAATCAGTGCGTGTGGTTTCCGGCGAAAACGACGCGAGATCACGCCGAAAAGGCGACGGCGTGTTCCGTTACGGCACAGCCTCTTCAGGCCAGGCTGCGCAGGCGCCGTGCCAGATAATCGAGGGAGACGGCAAGGCCGCCGCCGGTCAGGGTCCCCAGAATCTTGACCACGGCATCGTGGGGCCGGCCATGGCGCGTCGCCTCCCAGGTCTGGGCCCATTCGAGCCCGAGCGCGAGAAGCACGATGCCGCCCAGCACGAACCAGCGCTGGCGCGGATAGGCGAAGGCCAGCGCGCCGCCGGCCGCGAGATAGGCCATGAAGCGTTCGACATCCGCCCCCACATCCGGGAGATGCGGACGCAGCTCGATCGGCGACAGCGTCGAGACGAGGATGACGGCCAGCGCGCACCAGCCGAGGAAGGTCGCGAGGCGGCGCAGATGGTCGAAGGGATCGGTCAAGGAATCAGAATCCAGAGGCGCGAATCGCGGCTACGCAAACAACGGGCCAGAAGCAGGTTACGCAACCGATTTTTTGGCGAGCGACGTGCTTTATGGTCTTACGAACACGGCAAAGCAATGGCGCAAGCGCGACTTCGCGGTCACCATCATGCTATCGCCGCCAGTGGAACAATCGCCCGGCGCGGGCGCAACGATCGCAACGGAGTGCCGATGACAGACGAAGCCCGTTCCGGACCCGCCTCCCGCATCGCTCTCGGCGGGAGGGCGATCTATGGGGTGCCGCTGGGCATCCTGATGCTGGAAGCGCGTTTCCCGCGGATTCCCGGCGACATGGGCAACGGCACGACCTGGCCCTTTCCAGTGCTCTACCATGTCGTCACGGGAGCGAGCCCGGAAAAGGTGGTCCTGAAGGGAGCCGCCGGGCTTTTGCCGGATTTCGTGGCGGCAGCGCGAGAGCTGGTCAGGCTCGGCGCGGAAGCGATCACCACCAATTGCGGCTTTCTATCCCTGTTCCAGCGCGAGCTCGCGGCCGCGGTGAACGTTCCGGTCGCGACATCGTCGCTGATGCAGGTACCGTGGGTGCAGGCGACGCTGCCGCCCGGAAAGCGCGTTGGTCTCGTCACCGTCTCGGCCGCGACGCTGACGCCGGCCCATCTCGAATCTGCCGGCGTGTCGCTCGACACGCCGGTCGCCGGCACCGAAAATGGCCGCGAATTCTTCCGCGTGCTGATCAAGGCCGAGAAGGACGACATGGATGTCGAGCTTGCCCGGCAGGATGTGGTCGAGGCTGCGCTCGATCTCGTGGCGCGGCATCCCGACGTCGGCGCGATCGTGCTGGAATGCACCAACATGCCGCCTTATGCGGCGGCCGTGCAGCAGGCGACGGGGCTGCCGGTCTACGACATCTATTCGCTGATCACCTGGTTCCATGCCGGCTTGCGGCCCCGGAGCTTCGGTTAAGATCGGCGCCGGGCATCCGCCGACCCCCGGAACTTATCCCCGGCGCTTCGGGCGCCTGCATCATCCAGCCTCGCATCGTCCGATCCCGCGAGGCCCCATGACCGTCACGCCCCGTCTCTCGCTGCCGCTGCTTGCCGCCGGCCAGGCGCAGAAACATGTCACGCACAACGACGCGCTGGTGCGCCTCGACGCCCTGATCCATCTGGTCGTCGACAGCCGCAGCCAGTCCGCGCCGCCAGGCAGCCCGAGCGAATTGTCGGCCTATATCGTGCCGGCCGACGGCACCGGCATCTTTGCCGGGCGCGCGGGTCAGGTGGCGTTGTTCGAGGATGGCGGCTGGATCTTCCTGACGCCGCGGGTCGGCTGGCAGGCCTGGATCGCCGACGAGGCCGAGCACACTCTCTGGACGGGCACGGAATGGCGCAGGGCCAGCCCGCTCAGCGGCCTCGGCGCCGAGAAATGGGGCGTCAACGCCACGGCCGACGACAGCAACCGGCTGGTGGTGTCGTCGGAGGCGAGCCTGTTCAACCATGCCGGCGGCGACCATCGGCTCAAGCTCAACAAGGCGAATGCCGGGGCGACGGCGAGCGTGCTGTTTCAGTCCAACTGGTCGGGGAGGGCGGAGTTCGGTCTCGCGGGCGACGACGATTTCCGGGTCAAGGTCAGCCCCGATGGCTCGGCCTGGCACGATGCGCTCGCCATCGACCGGGCCGGCGGAGGGGTCGCGCTGCCGGGCTCGCCCTGGGCGGCAGGGCAGAACCTGCTGATCAATGGCGACATCCAGATCAATCAGCGCGGCTTTGCCGGCGGGGCGCTGGTGGCGGGCGCCTATGGCTTCGACCGCTGGAAGGCGGGTGCCAGCGGAGCGAACCTGTCGCTCAGCGGCTTCACGGTGAGTTTGAATACGGGCGCGATCCTGCAACCGGTCGAGCCGGCGGCGTGGGGGATTTCGTCCTTCGCGGGCATGACGCTCGCTGTTTCGGTGGAGGGGCTGAGCGGCGGCGATCTCAGCGTCAGGGTCGGCAGCCAGTCCGGTACGATCACCGCCGGGGCCGGGCGGCGCTTCGTCGTGCTGACGCCGGCGCCGGGGGATAGCGGCCCGCTCGCGGTGAGCTTGGCGCCAGTGGTCGGGGCGGTGAGCTTCGCGCGCGTCAAGCTGGAGATCGGCCGCATCGCGACCCATTGGTCGCCGCGTCCGATCGGCGCCGAACAGCAGCTCTGCCGGCGCTATCACTGGCGGCCGGGCGGGACGGTGCTGATCGACGCCTATCAGGCGGCCGGCGCCGCTGCGCGCCAGACGCTGCCGCTGCCCGTGCCGATGCGGACGACGCCGACGGTGAGCTATGGCATCTCGCAGGACATCAACGTGCAGGGCTCCGACCGCGGCATCGTCGCTTCGTCGCCGGAATGGGCCCAGGCCTATGTCACGGCGCAGGCGCTGGGCCGGGTGCGGGCGGCCTTCGACACGATCGCCTTCGACGCGGAGCTGTGAGGCCGGCTACTCCGCCGCAGCTTTCGCAGCCCCCCAACCCGACACGATGGCGCGCAGTTCTGCCCGCTCGGCCGCGTTGAGTTCCGGCAGGCCGGGCAGGCGGACCGGGCCGACATCGATGCCGAGCAGTCCCAGCGCTTCCTTCACCACGGTGACATTGGCGCCGTTGCCGTATTTGGTGCGCAGCTTCTCGAAGCCGGCGATGGCGTCGACCTCGCGGCGCGCGGCGTCGTAGTCGCCGGCTTCCAGCGCGCGCCAGACGGCGAGCGAGCGCGCGGGGACGACATTGACGAGCCCCGAGGTGAAGCCGCGCGCGCCCAGCGCATGGAAGGGCGCGGCCCAGCCCTCGGCGAGACCGCAGATCCAATTGGCGGAAGTGCCTTGCGTCTCGCGCACGCAGTCGGCCAGCAGCATCATGTTGGTGGAGGCGAATTTCACGCCCGCGACATTGGGATGGGTTGCGACGCGGATCAGGTCGGTCACGCCGATGGCGTCGGAGCGGATATAGGCGACGAGCGGGATCGTCAGCGCCTCGGCGATGGCGAGGATGTAGTCGGCCTGGGATTGCGGCGCGGCGAAGGGGTCGAGCGGGTGATGCACCATCGCCGCGTCGCAGCCGGCCCTGGCGGCGAGCCTGCCGGTCGCGACAGCTTCGCGCAAAGACCGCCCGATGCCGGCCGTGACGAGCGCCCTGCCGGCGGCGGCTTCGGCCGCGACGGCGTGGGAGCGTTCCACCTCCGCCGTCGTCATCGGGTAGAATTCGCCGGTGTTGCCGGCCGAGACGATGTTGTGGATGCCGGCCTCGGCGATTCCGCGCACGATCCTGCCCGTCAGCGCCCAGTCGGCCTCGCCATCCGCCTTCCAGGCGGTGACATGGACGCCGGAAATGCCGCGCAGCGCGCGACGCACCTTGTCATTCGTCATAGTCCAGTCCCTCCGCATCCGCGCCGAAGACGAGCCGCACATGGGCTTTCCCCGAACGGACGATGTGTTGGCGCATCCTGCGTTCGGCGAGCGCGGGATCGCGCGCCAGCAGCGCCTCGCAGATGCCGCGATGCTCCGCGAAACCCCGGCGGCGCTCCGCCAGCTCCGAATGAAGCGCGATGCGCTGGGCATGGTCGTACATGCGCTGCCCGTCGAGGCGGCGCTCCAGATAGGTGCAGCCCGAGATGCGGTGGATCGCCTGATGATAGGCGCCGTTGAGCGCGACGAGATCCTCCAGCTCGCCATGCTCCGTCGCCTGCTCCATCTCCGCGATCAATCGGGAGAGCTCGCGTCCGCCGGCCTCGGTCAGGCGGTTGGCGGCGATGTGGGCCATGACGCTTTCGAGTGCGGCGCGTCCGAGCGCCATCTCCAGCGCTTGCCGGGCAGAGAACTCGACGAAGACGCCGCGCCGCGCCTCGGTCCGCACCAGCCCCTCGCTCTCGAGCTTGCGGATCGCGTCCTTCACGGGGGTGGTGCTGACGCCGAGCATCTCGGCGAGATGGCGCTCATTCAGCCGCTCGCCATTGCGGAAACGCCCGGCGACGATGGCTCGGCGCAGGCGCTCATGGACATGCTCGCGCAGGGAACGCAGCAGGTCGGGCGCAACGGGTTCGACGGCGGGCTGCAACATTCACTCTTCCGGCGCGGCGGAAATGGGGAAGCCGCTGCCGGATTCCCCATGGCGGCGTCGGTCACCAGACACCACAATCCGGTTGTCTCGGCAATCTGAAATTTCAGATTTCAAATCTCCAGCCCTGTGTTATCCCTTGGCGCAAGCGCCCGCTCACGAGGCGCAAGGCGGATTCTCCGCATCAGGGAGGAATGAAACCGATGAGCATCACCCGCAGAACCATCATCGCCGCGGCTTGCCTTGCCGCGGCCGGGCCTGCTTTCGCGCAGGGCGAGTATCCCGGCAGCAGGGTCGTCACCATCGTCGTGCCCTTTGCGGCCGGCGGCACCACCGACATGCTCGGGCGCATCCTCGCCGACCGGCTCGGCGCACGCCTCGGCGGCAGGTTCATCGTCGAGAACAGGGCCGGGGCGGGCGGCAATACCGGTGTCGCCGCCGTGGCGCGGGCTCCGGCGGACGGCTACACGCTGACGATGGGCACGGTCTCGACCCATGCGATCAATCCGGCTGTCTACTCCAGACTGCCTTTCGACCACGTCAAGGATTTCGTGCCGATCTCGCAGGTCGCGAGCGTTCCCAACATCCTGATGGTCAATATCGACCTGCCGGCGAAGAGCGTGCCGGAGCTGATCGACCTGCTGAAGAAGAATCCGGGCAAGTACTCCTTCGGCTCCTCGGGCGCCGGCACCTCGACCCATATGGCGGCGGAGATGTTCAAGGTGGCGACTGGCACCGACATGGCCCATGTGCCCTATCGCTCGAGCGGGCAGGTGACGCAGGACCTGCTCTCCGGCCAGATCCAGGTCAGCTTCGACAACATCACCATCGCCTGGCCGCATGTGCAGGAGGGCAAGATCCGGGCCCTGGCGACGGCGACGCCGAAGCGACTCGAAGTGGCCAAGGATCTGCCGGCGCTGGCCGAGTTCATACCGGGTTACGACGCCAGTTCCTGGCACGGTTTCTTCGCGCCCGCCGGCGTGCCGAAGGAGATCGTCGCGAAGCTCTCGGCGGAGACGCAGGCGATCATGAAGGAGCCGGCGGTGATCGAGCAGCTCAGGAAGCTCGGCGTCGATCCGGTCGGGTCATCGCAGGACGCATTCGCCGCCCATATCGCCGCGGAGACGACGCGCTGGGCCGAGGTCGCGCAGAAGGCGAATGTGAAGATCGAGTGAGGCGGCGCCGCGCCGCCTTGCTGTCAGCGGGTCTGTGCCGCCGCGAAGGCGAGGTTTTCGGCGAGGAGCGCCTCGGCGGCCTCCAGCGTCGGCGCCTCGACATAGACGCGCAGCTCGGGCGCGTTGCCGGAAGCGCGGAAATGAGCCGTGGCGCCATCGCCCAGCGTCAAGCGCAGGCCGTCGCGCCGGTCGCGCGCCGCGACACCGCCGCGGCTCGCGAAGGCCGCATCGCGGAAGGCGGGATCCTCCGCGTCGAGCCTTGCGATGAGCGCCGCGGTCCTGTCCTGCGGAATCTCCTGCAGGCGGTTCGACAGGGCGATGGCGAAGCGGGCTTCGGCGGCGATGGCGCTCAGGGCCTGGCCGGATTGCCGGGCGAGCGCGAGCGTCGCCAGGATGGGCAGCATGGCGTCGCGCGTCGGCAGGGCGGTCAGGCGGTGGCCGTCACGCTCGACATCCGAGCCGAGCAGCACGCCGCCATTGGCCTCGAAGCCGATGATCGTCGTGGCACCCTCGGCCCTGGCCTGCTCCATGCCGGCGATGACATAGGGCGAGCCAACGCGGGTGCGGACGACCTTGTCGAACAGGCCGGGACGGTCGAGCGCCGAGTTGGAGGTGACCGGCGTGACGATCGCATCGGCGCCGAGGAAGCGCGCGGTCAGGGCTCCGACGAGATCGCCGCGCAGGAAGCGGCCGTTCTCATCGGCGACGAGCGGCCGGTCCGCATCGCCGTCGGTCGAGACGATCGCATCGAGCGCCCGCTCGCCCGCCCATCGACGCGCGAGCTCCTCGTCCTCCGGCCGCAGCGCTTCGGTATCGACCGGGATGAAGTGCTCGCTGCGCCCGAGCGGAACGGGCGAGGCGCCGAGCCCCGCGAGCACGTCGCAGATGACGTCGCGGCCGACGGAAGAGTGCTGATAGACGCCGACGACCATGCCGCCCAGCGGCGAGGGCCCGAAGAAGTCGAGATAGCGCGCTTTGTAGGCCGCCAGCGCTTCATATGTGTCCGTCGCCACTGTTGCTTCGGGCACGGAGGAGAGGGCGAGGCGGGCCTGCCAGTCCAGGATGCGTCCCTCGTCGGCTTTGTCGATCTCACCGGCGGCGCGATAGAACTTCAGCCCGTTGCGGTCGTCCGGGATGTGGCTGCCCGTCACCATGATGGCGGGGGCGCGGCGCTGGATGGCGGCGAGCGCCAGGGCCGGGGTCGGCAGGGCGCCGCAATCGACCGGAACCAGGCCGGCGTCGGAAACGGCCTGCGCGCATTGGGCGGCGATGAGCGGGCTCGACGAGCGCAGATCCCGCCCGATCAGGACCTCGCCCGCGGGCCCCGCCGCATCGTCCTCGCGGATCATGGCGCAGAAGGCGCGGACATGGCTGTAGGCCGGCAAGCCGACGAGCTCGCTCACCAGGCCGCGCAGGCCGGAGGTTCCGAATTTCAGGCTGGTCATGGACAGGATACCAAGATCTCGCGGTTCGCGGCTGCAGGGTAAAGCATCTTCGAGTGGGGAGGATACCGGTTCGGGTGAAGAAAATGCCACGGAACAAGGGCTAGAGCGGTTCCGGCCTTCAGGACATTCGCCGTACGCCTCGGCGCCGCAATGGCTGCTACAGGGCCTCGGAGAGGTCCGTTAAAATTGAAATATCGATTCACCCGGCTTTAGGGCCTGATCGTGCAGAACATCGTGGCGCGGCAGATGTCGCGCCTGCTGCCAGGGAGACGGCATCGATGCTCACGATCGCGACGATTTGGTTGGGTTGCCTGGCGATCTTCCTGCAGCTCGCCGATTCCGCTCCGGAGCTGGGTTGGCACGACTGAGTCGTCCGTCGCTAGCGCATCGCGGCGACGGAAAGGCTTGCGTCGCACGCGCTTGAAGGCGGGCGACAACGTCGCGGTGGTGGCGCTCCGGCGCGTCTTGCTCAGGCGCGTGCGTAGATGTCCTCGATCCGGACGATGTCGTCCTCGCCGGTGTAGGAGCCGACCTGAACCTCGATCAGTTCGAGCGGAATCTTGCCGGGGTTGGCCAGGCGGTGCGTGCAGCCGATCGGCAGGTAGATCGATTCGTTCTCGTGGATGTAGGAGACGGTGCCATCCAGCGTCACCTCGGCCGTCCCCGAGACGACGACCCAGTGCTCGGCCCGGTGGAAGTGCTTCTGCAGGCTCAGCAGGCCGCCGGGCTTGACGTTGATGCGCTTCACCTGGAAGCGGCCGCCGAGGTCGATACGCTGATACCAGCCCCAGGGCCGGTACATGCGCAGATGCTCGGTCGCCTCGCGGCGGCCCTCTTTCTTCAACCGCTCCACCAGCCCCTTGACCTCGGCGGCGCGCGCCTTGGTCGTGACCAGGACGGCGTCCCGCGTCGTGACGACCACGGCATCATCGAGGCCGATGACTGCCGTCAAAATCTCGTCGCTGCGGATCAGCGAGTTGCGGGTGCCGATGGCGACGACCGGGCCTTCCAGCACATTGCCAGCCTCGTCCTGGGGGCGGATCGCCTGCAGCGAATCCCAGCTGCCGACATCGGACCAGCCGAAGCTCGCACGCAGCACGCCGGCATGGCGCGTCTTCTCCATCACGGCATAGTCGATCGAAACCTTGGTGGCCTCGGCGAAGCCTTTCGGGTCCAGCCGCAGGAAGTCGAGATCCTTGGTGGCCGCCGCCAATGCCCGGGTTGCGCCGGACAGCACCTCGGGCACGAAAGCCTCGAGCTCTGCGAGCATCCGCTCGGCCGAGAAGATGAAGTTGCCGCTGTTCCAGAGGAAGCCCTGCTCCACATAGCCCAGCGCAGTCTCGGCGTCGGGCTTCTCGACGAAGCGGGCGACGGTGTTGGCGCCCTCGCTCTTCAGCGGCTTGCCGGGCTCGATATAGCCATAGCCGGTGGCAGRCTCGGTCGGGACGATGCCGAAGGTCATGATCGGGCCGTCCGCGGCAAGGCTCGCGGCGCGCCCGCAGTCGCGGCGGAAGGCCTCGACATCGGGGATGACGTGATCGGCGGCGAGCGCAAGGCAAAGGCCCTTCTCGTCCTTCTGCGAGACCAGCAGCGCGCCGATGGCGATCGCAGGAGCGGAATCGCGACGTTCGGGCTCCAGCACGATGTCGCCGACGACGCCGACGGCCCGCATCTGCTCGGCGACGACGAAGCGGAATTCGTTGTTGGTCACCACGATGGGATTGGCGAAACCGTCGCCTTTCACCCTGAGCAAGGTCGCCTGGAAGGTCGAAAGCCCATCATCGAGCAATGCGATGAACTGCTTGGGCATGGAGTCTCGCGACAGCGGCCACAGCCGCGTGCCAGCGCCGCCGGCCATGATCAAGGGGGTGATGAGGCGGGAGGTCATCAGAGTATCGGACTCCAAATCAGGTTTTAGCCGCGTCGGCCTCAGGGCAGGGCATGTTTCATGCCATATGCCGGCAAGGACCTACAGACTGTTCAGATTTCGATCAGGCTGCGTCGATGGCGTGGGAGGAGACCGGGTCGGAAATGCCGCGGCCGATATCGGCGTAGACGAAGCCCTTCTCGCGGACCTGCTCGCCACGATAGATGTTGCGCAGATCGATCAGGACCGGCGACCTCATGAGCGTCCTGACCCGATCGAGATCCAGCGCCCTGAAGATGTTCCATTCGGTGACGATCACGGCCGCATCGGCATCTTCGACGCATTCATAAGCATTGCCGCAATAGGTGACGGCGCCGGGAAGGACTGCCTTCGCCTGCTCCATGCCTTCGGGATCGAAGGCGCGGATCGTCGCGCCTGCGTCCTGCAGCGCGGTGATGACCGAGATCGAGGGGGAATCGCGCATGTCGTCGGTGTTCGGCTTGAAGGTGAGGCCGAGCACCGCGACGGTTTTGCCCCGAACCGAGCCGCCGCAGGCCGCCACGACCTTGCGGCCCATGGCGCGCTTGCGCTGCTCGTTCACCGCGGCGACCGTCTCGACGATGCGCGCGGGAGTGCCGTAATCCTGAGCCGTCTTGATCAGGGCCAGCGTATCCTTGGGAAAGCAGGACCCGCCATAGCCCGGCCCGGCATGCAGGAACTTGCCGCCGATGCGGTTGTCGAGGCCCATGCCCCGCSCCACGTCCTGGACGTTGGCGCCGACCTGCTCGCACAGATCCGCCATCTCGTTGATGAAGGTGATCTTCGTCGCCAGGAAGGCGTTGGCGGCGTATTTCGTCAGCTCGGCGGTGCGGCGGCTGGTGTTCAGAATGGGCGCGCTGTTGAGATAGAGCGGACGATAGACATCCGCCATCACCTGCTGGGCGCGGGCGTCCTCGGTCCCGATGACGATGCGGTCGGGGCGCTTGAAGTCCTCGATCGCGGCGCCCTCGCGCAGGAACTCCGGGTTCGAGACCACGGCGAACTCGGCGTCCGGCCGCAATTCGCGCACGATCCGCTCGACCTCGTCGCCGGTGCCGACCGGGACCGTCGACTTGGTGACGATCACCGTGTAGCGGCCCAGCGCCTGCGCGATCTCGCGGGAGGCGGCATAGACATAGGACAGATCCGCGAAACCGTCGCCGCGGCGGGAGGGTGTGCCGACCGCGATGAAGACCGCGTCCGCTGCGCTCACGGGGCCGGCGAGGTCGGTCGTGAAGGACAGCCGGCCAGCGGCGGCGTTGCTGCGCACCAGTTCCGTCAGGCCAGGTTCGAAGATCGGAATCTCGCCGCGCTTCAGCGCTGCGATCTTGCTCTCCTGCTTGTCGACGCAGACGACCTCATGGCCGAAATCCGCGAAGCAGGCGCCGGATRCCAAGCCGACATAACCCGATCCGACCATCACGATCTTCATCGCCAACTCCAAAGAAACCTATTTCGCGCCTGCGACACATATATTGCCTTGGACGTCAGTACGAGGGCCAACCGTATCTCGTCGCGGGGCGCAGCCTGTCCTGCCGACCGCGGGGACCGGTCGGAATTCCCACACATCGCTCAAATGCGAGCGATTGCCTGCACCGAAGTGCAAATCCGGAGGGGCTACACCGAGATCAGTTTCTCGGGGTCTGGTCTCGTGCTCATCTATCTCGGCATCGTCTGGCTCGGCTGCGCCGCCATCTTTCTCGAACTCGCCGACCGCGCTCCGGTAATCGAAGGCTGACGCGGCTGATCGGCCCGGCGCGGGTTTCGCTCCCGGGCGCTTGGCAGAAGCGCGCTCGCGAGCTGCCGTGCTCCGGCCTTTTTCGCTCGCGACTTTGCGGACCGGCCGTCTATAACGGGCGGCGCATTGGCTGGCCTGCAACCGAGATACTCAATGACCGATACCGTGAGCCCCTACGCCGGAAAGCGGCTCGACCCCTCCATGCTCGTCGATGTCGCGGCACTGCAAAGGGCCTATTTCGACCAGCCTGATCCGTCGCAGCGTTCGCAGCAGGTGGCGTTCGGCACGTCGGGCCATCGCGGTTCGGCCTTCTCCGGATCGTTCAACGAGGCGCATATTCTCGCCATCGCCCAGGCGCTCTGCCTTTATCGCCGCGAACAGGGCACCGACGGGCCGCTTTTCGTCGGCATCGACACCCATGCGCTCTCGCGCAACGCCTTCGAGACGGTGCTGGAGGTCTTCGCCGCCAATGGCGTGACCACGATGATCGACGAGAAGCTCGGCTTCACGCCGACGCCCGTCATCTCTCATGCCATCCTGACCTATAACCGCGGCCGCTCCTCCGGGAAGGCGGACGGCGTCGTCATCTCGCCCTCGCATAATCCTCCCGCCGATGGCGGGCTGAAGTACAACCCCCCTCATGGCGGGCCGGCCGATACCGATGCCACCGGATGGATCGAGAAGAAGGCGAATGCCTTTCTTGCCGACAAGCTCGCCGGCATCGCCCGCATTCCCTATGACAAGGCGCTGAAGAGCGAGCATGTCCGGCGGTACGACTACATCAGCGGCTATGTCGCCGATCTCGCCGATGTCGTCGATATGGAGGCGATCGCGCGGGCGGGCGTCTCGATCGGGATCGACCCGCTCGGCGGTGCCGGGCTCGACTATTATCAGCCGATCATCGACCGCTACGGCCTGAAGGGGACCATCGTCAGCAAGGCAGTCGATCCGACCTTCGGCTTCATGACCGCCGACTGGGACGGCAAGATCCGGATGGACTGCTCCTCGCCCTATGCGATGGCGAGCCTGATCGGCATGCGCGACCGCTTCGACGTCGCTTTCGCCAACGACACGGATGCAGACCGGCACGGCATCGTCACCCGCAGCAGCGGGCTGATGAACCCGAACCACTATCTCGCCGCGGCGAGCGCCTATCTCTTCGCCAACCGCCCCGGCTGGCGTGCCGACGCGGCCATCGGCAAGACGGCGGTGTCGAGCGCGATCATCGACCGCGTCGCGGGCAAGCTCGGGCGCCGGCTGGTCGAGGTGCCGGTTGGGTTCAAATGGTTCGTGGAGGGGCTGATCTCGGGCGATTTCGGCTTCGCGGGCGAGGAAAGCGCCGGCGCCTCCTTCCTGCGCAAGGACGGCACCGTCTGGACCACCGACAAGGACGGGCTCATCCTCGGCCTGCTCGCCGCCGAGATCACCGCGAAGACGGGAAATGATCCGGGCGTGCTCTACGACAAGCTGACAGCCGAGCTCGGCAAGCCCTGCTATGCGCGCGTCGACGCTCCCGCGACATCGGCCCAGAAGGCGGTGCTCAAGAACCTCTCGCCGAGCCAGATCACGACGAAGGAGCTGGCGGGCGAGCCGATCACGGCGATCCTGAGCGACGCTCCCGGCAATGGCGCCCCGATCGGGGGCCTCAAGGTGACGAGCGCCGATGGCTGGTTCGCCGCGCGCCCCTCCGGCACCGAGGAGGTCTACAAGATCTACGCCGAGAGCTTCCGCGACGAGGCGCATCTCGCCCGCATCCAGGAGGAGGCGCGGCAGATCGTCGGCGCGGCCTTCGCGGCGGCTTGACCAGCCGCCAGGGTGTCCCCGGTTGCGCAATAACCTCAATGGTTGCGATTGACGGCGTTTCTTCGTCCATCGTCGCGAAGGCTGGCTGAAATGGGGCGCGCGCCGGGGCCTCAGAAGCTCGCGGCGAACAAGCGCCAGGCGATCCAGACGAGGAAAGCGATCCAGGCCGTCGTGGCGATGCCGACCAGAGCGAGATAGGCGGCCGAGACGACCTTGGTGGTGAGTGTCTCAGGCGAGGCGTTGACGGGAGGGGGCGTTCGGTCGGTCATGGTCCGCGATCGAGGGATTGGCCCTTCTCACCAGTCGATGGGGTCGGAGATCGTCGGGCGGCGGCCCGGCGTGGTCTCGCGTAGCATCGAGCCGATCTTGCGCTTGTATTCATCCCACGAAGAAAGGATGCGTCCGCATTTGGTGCAGGTCACGTCGCTGTTCTGCTCCAGCCGGCCGGGAACCGAAATGCTCGCCGATCCGCAGGTGTCGCACTGAAAGCCGTCCCGCCCCATCACGATCTCCTCAAACTCACCGAGCCCGGGCCGGCTCGTCGGCGCCATGAACCGGCATGGCAGATGACTGGCGCCTGAACGCTTCGATCCGTGGCGCGCCCTCCTCCTTGCGAGCACCGAGGCGGGGGGACCGAGGAGGCTGGTGCGATGGACGTGCGGGCTGCGGCGGCTATGTCGAATGCCGTGCTTCTGTGGGGACGGCTGGCGGCCGAGACGGCGCGCTCGATCACGGCAAGCAAGGCATCGCCGGATGGCAGGCTACGCCAATCGCCGGCGCCTCCGTGAGAGAAGGCCAGGAACGTCGCAAAGAAAAATGGG
>NZ_JBFRDQ010000096.1:0-7500 GCF_052113865.1 Allobosea sp. TAB14
CTTCAGTTTCGCCCGGCACGGGTCTTCAGTTTCGCCCGGCACGGGTTCTTTGGCGGGCTGCCGCCGGTCCCGTGAAGGGATAGCGATGCCCATGCCGACCACCGCCAACGAGAAACCAGACCGAAAGAGGGGGAACCATGACGACATCGATCCAGACAAAAAATTCGCGTGCCAGCCGCCGCCAATTCGCGCTGCTTGCCTCATCGATCGTGCTCACGCTGGGCGCCCTTGCCCCTGCCCATGCCCAACAGGTCGAGATTGCTTACGCAACCTTCCTCGACCCCAACAACAAGGCCGATCCGCGCGCCGCGGCACAGACGCGGATGATCGAGGCCTTCGAGAAGGCCAATCCGAACATCAAGGTCAAGGTTGTCATCGACCCCACCCAAAGCGCGTCGGCGCGGGCGCTTCGCAGCAAGTCGGATTCGCCAGATATTGCCCGCTTCGCCAACTGGTCGATTTCGGAAATCGTGGCCACGGGCTCGGTGCTGCAGCTTGACGACCTGCTGAAGCGCGACAACGTCAGCGAGACCGATTGGCTGATTCCGCTCGCCCAGACCAAGGTCGGCGGCAAGATCTATGGAATACAGCAGGATTACCGTATCCCTGTGCTGCTCTATCGCAAGAGCCTGCTCGATAAAGCCGGTGTCACGCCGCCGAAGACTTGGGACGAGGCGTGCGTAGCCGGCGGCAAGCTGAACAAGGACGGCGTCACAGGCTATGCCATTCCGCTCGGATCGAGCGGCGGTGTCGGGGGCGCCCAGGCGTTGGCCGAGAACCTTTTCAGCTCGATGGTGACGGAATCAGGCGGTGACTATTTCGCGGATGACGGCCGCGCCTTCCAGGCGCCGCGCGAGGCCGTGATCCGGACTCTCCAGACCATTCGAGACATGTACGGCAAGTGCAAGGCGACGCCGCCGACAAACGCGCAGTTCGGGTACAGCGAAACCCATGACGGCCTGCGAGCCGGCACGATCGCGCAGGGAACCTTCGGCCTGTTCCGCTTCCGCGCCATCCAGTCCGGCGGAGCCGGCAACGACCTCGCCTGGGCGCCGCCGCCCGCCTTCGCGCCTGCCGGAAAGATGGTGACCTATGGCTTCCAGATCGTCGTCAACGCCAATTCTCCTCGGCGTGAGGCGGCGTGGGCCTTCACGAAATTCATGACCAGTCCCGAAGCGCAGGCGATCGCAGCCGAAGGTGGCGAGGTGGTATCGCGCGCCTCTGCCTATCAGGCGCCCTATTTCAAGCAGCCGGAGGCGGCCAACCAACTCGCTTGGGCCGAATTGATCAAGGCGCGCGGCAAGATGGTCAACTATTCCGTGATCAGCTCGACCTTCAACCAGATCAYCGGCGACGCCACGGTGCGAATGATTCTGCGCAATGGCACAGCCGAGGACGCCTACACCGAAATCGTCGCCAAATACGACGAGGCTCTGAAGAAGGCGCGGTAGCGATCACAGGCGGGATCCGGTGTGCTCGCGCTCCGGTTCCCGCAGCCAGCCCACCCAGGCCAGGTCAATGGGAGCTTCAAGGTCATGACAACCGAATTCGCTGGCCAGACCGCGATCGTCACTGGTGGGGCGCGCGGCATCGGTCTCGCCATCGTCAAGGAATTGCTGAATCGCGGCTGCCGTGTCTCGATCTGGGATCGCTCCTTCGAAGGCTTCGACATAGCGGCGGTAGACCGACGCGTCGTCGATGTGGCCGATACGGCAGCGGTCGCGGCCGCCTTCAGCGAGACGCTGGGTGCGCTCGGTCGCGTCGACATTCTGATCAACAATGCCGGGATCAACGGCCCCATCCACCGGGTCGAGGACTATCCGCCGGAGCATTGGGACAATGTGATCCGCATCGATCTCACCACTTCGGGCTTCACCTTCGACGCGACCGGCGGCCGGGCGACCTACTGAGATGGAACGGGCTCCAGTCCAGATCGCGGTCATCGGCGCGGGAGCGATCGGCCAGCGCCATGCCCGGTTATGCGCCAGCCATCCCGAATCCACGCTCCGTGCGATCGTTGATCCTGCGCCTGCAGCGATTGCTCTGGCCGGCGAACTTGACGTGCCCGTCTTTGCCGACATCGAGAGCATGATTGCCGCAATCCGGCCCGAGGCCGTGATCGTCGCGACGCCGACTCCGCTGCACGAGTCGATCTGCGTGGCCGCTGCGGAGGCAGGGCTGCATCTCCTGGTCGAAAAGCCAATCTCTGCGGATGTCCCGTCGGCACGCAGGATCATCGACGTCGCAGAGGCGAACGGAGTTTCGCTCCTCGTCGGCCACCACCGAAGGCACAATCCGATTGTGGCGGCGGCCCGCGAAATCATCGGCAGCGGCGAGCTGGGGCGTCTGCTCGCCGTGAACATGCTCTGGGCCGTGCGGAAGCCGGACGCCTATTTCACGGTGCCTTGGCGCACACAACCCGGCGCCGGCCCGGTGCTGACCAATCTCATCCACGACATCGATCTGCTGCGCCATCTCTGCGGCGAGATTTCGGCTGTCACTGCCCATGTTGGGAACATGGGTCGCGGCTTGGCGATCGAGGACACGACCGCTGTCCTGATCCGTTTCGAGACCGGAGCGCTGGCGACGGTCACGGCCAGCGACGCAGCGCCTTCGCCCTGGTCTTGGGACGCAAACTCCGGTGAAAACCCGGCGATCCGAATGAGCCGAGCCAACTCGACGCGGTTTCTCGGCACCCAAGCGGCGCTTGAGTTCCCCGACCTGAGGATCTGGCGCCATGCCACGGGCGAGGAACCGAGTTGGAATGCCACATCGATCTCCGAGGAACGCCTCGTCACGCCGGCGGATGCCTATCATTCCCAATTGACGCATTTCTGCGCTGTGGTCCGCGACGGTGCCGCACCCGTCTGCTCGGGCGAAGACGGTCTCCGCACGCTCGCGGCGCCTCAGCGATCCTCCTGTCCGCGTCCGAGAATCGCACGATCGTTCCTGAGCAGGGCTGAGCCACTTGAGGAAACCTCCTGTTCCGAGACCACGTCCCAGGTAAGGATTAGCCCTTGGTCCGAGAACTCGAGGCAGCGGGCGCGATCGTTCCAGGTATAGGTCATCGCAATGACGGCATCGCTGCGAATGTGGCCGCGCCGGCTTCGGTGTTTGGTGAGCCATGCGGGCGGAGACGAATCCCGCCTCCGCCCGCGCGGCAAGGATTATACCAGTTCGGCCAGAGACGCGGCATCGAACCCCTTCAAGGCCCCGTGATCGCCTCGTTCGACCTTCGCCACCCACTGAGGATCGCTCAGCAGTGCCCGACCTACAGCGATCAAGTCGAACTCGTCCCGCTCCAGTCGCTCGACAAGGCGATCCAGGCTGGCCGAAGTTGATCCCTTGCCGGCGAAGGCGCTGTTCACAACATCGTTGTCGAGGCCTACCGATCCGACACCGATCGTCGCAGCGCCGGTCACCTTCTTGGCCCAGCCTGCGCCGTTGAGCCCGTTCTCGCCGTCAATCTCCGGGAATTCAGGCTCCCAGAAGCGGCGCTGCGAAACGTGCAGGACATCGACCCCCGCCTCGACCAGCGGCCGCAGCCAGTTTTCCATCTCCGTTGGGGAGGCGGCGAGACGCACGCTGAGATCCTGCTGCTTCCATTGGCTGACACGCAGGATAATCGGGAAATCGGGCCCCACCGCTTCGCGCACCGCGCCGACGATATCCACCGCGAAGCGCGAGCGGTCCTTTATCGTGAGCCCGCCATAGCGGTCGGTGCGCAGATTGGTGCCCGCCCAAAAGAACTGATCGATGAGATATCCATGGGCGCCGTGGATCTCGACCGTGTCAAACCCTATCCGTTTCGCGTCCGCCGCCGCCTTGGCAAAGGCTGCGACCGTGTCGGCGATATCCTCCTCGCTCATAGAGACGCCGCGCGGGTCGCCCGGGGAATCAAGACCGGAAGGGCTCTCCACCGGCGCATCGGGCTCCCAGCCGTTGATGTAGCGGGTTGCGCCGGTGTGCCAAATTTGCGGGCCCATGCGACCACCCGCATCGTGGACAGCATCGATCACATTCTTCCACCCCGCCAGCGCCTTGTCGCCGTGAAAGAAAGGAATTCCGGCATCGTTACGCGATGCCGGGCGGTCCACCACCGTTCCTTCGGACAAGATCAATCCGACATTGCCTTCCGCGCGCCGGCGATAATAGGCAGCGCTCGCCGGCCCCGGAATGCCTTCAGGGGAAAAAAGCCGTGTCATCGGCGCCATGACGATGCGGTTCTTCAGTTCGAGCGACCGGACGCTGAAAGGACGGAACAAGCTGCTGGTATCAGGATGAGGCATGTCAGGGACTCCATTTCCAACTATGAAGCGCCTAAGTATAACTCGTATACCTAGCGTCAATTAGGCACTTGAATTCGCCCTGGTATATCGAAGGAAACCTGGATGCTCGAATTGGAACCCCTCTGCTTCTCGTCGGAATGTCCTAGCCGGGCCTTGTTCGATCAGATCGCGGACAAGTGGTCGATGATGGTGTTGGTTGTGCTCGACGATGGACCGCAGCGGTTCAACGCCATCCGTCGCCGGCTGCAAGGCGTCACCCAGAAGGCGCTTACCCAGTGCCTTCGCCGGATGGAGCGCAACGGCTTGATCTCGCGGGAGGTCATCTCGCTGTCCCCAGTGGCGGTGCAGTATCAGATCACGCCGCTTGGTCGCACATTGCAGCAGCCGTTCCGGGCGCTGCACGAATGGACGCTCGAAAAGCTGCCGGAGGTCGATGCCGCGCGACAGGCGTTCGATGCCATGAACGGCCGACCGGCGCCGCACGAAGGAGCGTCGGCTTCCCGATCTGTCTGATCTTCCAACCTCGGCGTTTATACCCCCGACCGCGACCGGCGGCATGGCAATCAGGGCTTTCGAAAAGCCGCGATGTTCTCACGCAGCCACGCGCCGACCGATCGTGGAGCCTTGCCCGTCAGGTCTCGAAACGTCGCCGTCGTCTCAGCAAGCACCGACGCCAATGTCGCGCTCGTGCTTTTGGCCTGCGCGACACTCGCGCCAACTGTGGAGGCAGCTTGCCTGCGCGCGGTGGCTGGCGTTGGTTGTGGTGATCAGTGCGCCGCAGCCGAGCTGCCCTGCCCTTTTCGGGCGAACAGGATCGCAACCGCCGCGATGACCAGGATGACGCCGATGATCGCGAAGGTGTCGCTGAAGCCCATGACCAACGCCTGSCGCTTCACCGTYTTGCCKAGCGYGATGACCGCCTGMYGCTGCGCGGCAGCATGRTCGGAAACGCCTTGCGTCATGAAGTAGYCCGTCATCTGGTCGAGGCGGCCCCTGACTTCGCCGCGGAAGGGCGTGACGGCCTGCCCGATGATGTTTGAATGGAACTGCTCCCGCTTGGTGATGATTGTCCCAAGCACGGCCGTGCCGACCGCGCCGCCAAGATTACGGAGCATGTTGAACAGGCCCGATGCATTTGCCGCGTCCCTGGGCTGGATGCTCATCATCGCGATCGCCGTCAACGGCGTGATCACCATCGACTGGCCGACCGCACGGACGACATTGGGCCAGAACAGCTGGTCACCGGAATAATTCAGCGACATATGCGTGTTCATGAAACATGAGCCGGCAAACATGGCGATGCCGACGAAGGTGATGTAGCGGATGTCGAAGCGCTTCATCAGCATCGGGACGAGCGGAATGAGGAGAAGCTGCGGGAGCCCAGTCCACGCCAGGACCATGCCGATCTGCTCGGCGTTATAGCCCTGCACCTGGCCGAGATATTGCGGCAGGACATAGACCGAGCCGAACAGGCCGAACCCGACCAGGACATTCGACAGCGTGCCGACCGTAAAGTTGCGGTTCTTCAGCAGCGAGAGATCGACAAGCGCCTTCTTGACCGTCAGTTCGATCCAGACGAAGGCAGCCAGAAACGCGGCGGCGATCGCGGCGAGACGGACGATGAAGGTCGACTGGAACCAGTCCTCCTTGTTGCCTTCCTCGAGCAGGGTCTGCAGCGCCGACAGGCCGATCGCCATCGTCGCGATGCCAGCCCAGTCGCCCTCCTTGAGAAGGCCCAGCTGTAACGGCTGCTTTTCGAGCGTCAGCGAGAGCGCAACCACCATCGCGACGCTGGGCAGCGTGTTGATGAAGAAGATCGTCTGCCAGCCGTAGTTCTCTGTGAGGTAGCCACCAATCGTCGGCCCGATCGCCGGAGCGAATGTCACCGCCAGCGCGAACATGGCCAGGCCCATCGGCTGCTGCGATTTCGGCAGGCGGGTCGCGACCATGGTGAAGGCCATCGGGATGAGCACGCCGCCGGCAAAGCCCTGAAGGCCGCGCATGGCGATCATCTCGCCGAGATTGCTGGCAAAGGCGCAGGCCATCGAGAACAGAGCGAACGCGATCGTGCTCCAGATCATGTAGAGCTTGAACGAGAAGACGCGGCTGAGAAAACTCGTCAGCGGAATGACGATGATCTCGCCGATCAGGTAGGAGGTCGAAATCCAGGCGCCGTTGTCGATGCCGGTGCCGATGCCTCCCTCGATATCGAGCAGCGAGGCATTGGTGATCTGAATGTTGAGGATCGCCATGAAGGCGCCGATGGCGCCCGCCGTGATCGCGATCCAGGTCGACAAGCTCGCCCTGTCCCCGGTTGACGGGGTCGATGGGGCAACGGCCGGCGTTTGCGTAGACATGGCCCAGCTCCTCGCAAGCCGGGCGCGCGGATTACCGCGCGTCCGCCACTGAATTGTTCTTGGAAACCTTGGTGTCGATCGTCGGAACGACCGACATGCCAGGTCGCAGGCTGCCGGCAAGGCTGTGGTCGGGATCGAGGACGATCTTGACCGGAACGCGCTGGACGACCTTGGTGAAGTTGCCGGTCGCATTGTCGGGCGGAAGCAGGGCGAATTCCTGGCCGCTGGCCGGAGCGATGCTGTCGACATGCCCCTCCGCCGTGACGCCCGGGAACATGTCGACCTCGATCTCGACCTTTTGACCGGGCTTCACATTGGTCAGCTGTGTTTCCTTGAAATTCGCAACGACATAGGCGTTCGCGACCGGAACAACCGCCATCAACTGCGTGCCTGCCTGGACATACTGGCCGACCCGAAGCGTCCGGTTCCCGACAATGCCGTCCACGGGAGCCAGAACGGCGGTATAGGACAAGTTGAGTTCGGCTTGGCGCTGAACGGCTTCGTCATGAGAGACCGTGGCCCTCACCTGGGCCAGGTCGGCCTTGATCAGATCAACCTGCTTCTGGGCCTGGGCTAGCGAAGCGACATCGCGGTCGATCGCGGCCCGTGCCGCCGAAATCTTGGCGACCGCCGCCTGGGCGTTCTGTACGGAGCCATAGCCCGTCCTGGCGAGGTTGGCGTAGCGCTCGTTGTCCTGCTCGGCGAAATTCGCATTTGCCTTGTCGACCTCGACCGTCGCCTTGGCCGTATCGATCGCAGATTGCTGGGCCTCGAGCTGGGCCAGCTTGCTGACGACGGCGGCTCGGGCCGCTTCGACATCGGCCTTCGCCTGATCGAGCGCGACGCGGAAGTCT
>NZ_JBFRDQ010000097.1:0-27094 GCF_052113865.1 Allobosea sp. TAB14
GCGCATGGCGTGCCGGTCATCGCCTTCGGTACCGGCACTTCGCTGGAAGGCCATGTCAACGCGCCCTTCGGCGGCGTCTGCATCGACATGTCGCAGATGAAGCGGATCGTCGCCGTCCATGCGGAGGATCTCGACGTGGTGGTCGAGGCGGGCGTCACCCGCAAGGAACTCAACGAGCATCTGCGCGACCAAGGCCTGATGTTCCCGATCGATCCCGGCGCCGACGCCTCCATCGGCGGCATGGCGGCGACGCGCGCCTCGGGCACCAATGCGGTGCGCTACGGCACGATGAAGGACAATGTGCTGGCGCTGAAGGCGGTGATGGCCGACGGCTCGATCGTCCAGACCTCGACGCGGGCCCGCAAGACCTCGGCCGGCTACGACCTCACCCGGCTTCTCGTCGGCTCGGAAGGCACGCTCGGCATCATCACCGAGGTGACGCTGAAGCTGCACGGCATCCCGGAGGCGATCGCGGCGGGCGTCTGCCCGTTCCCGTCGGTGAAGGCGGCCTGCGATGCGACGATCCTGACCATCCAGACCGGCCTGCCGGTCGCGCGCATCGAATTGCTCGACGATGTGATGATCCGCGGCGTCAACCTGCACGCCAAGCTCGGCCTGCCGGAGACGACGATGCTCTTCGTCGAGTTCCATGGCACGGAAGCGGGCGTTGCCGAGCAGTCGGAGCGCTTCGGCGAGATCGCGGCGGAATATGGCGGCGGTCCCTTCGAGTGGGCGACCAAGGCCGAGGACCGCTCCAAGCTCTGGCAGGCGCGCCATGATGCCTATTGGGCGGCGAAGGCGCTTCGGCCCGGCTTCGACTCGGTTGCGACCGATGTCTGCGTGCCGATCTCGCGACTGGCCGAATGCGTCGAGGAGACCAAGCGGGACATCGAGGAATCCGGGCTGATCGCGCCGATCGCCGGCCATGTCGGCGACGGCAATTTCCACACGCAGCCGCTGGTCGATCTCAACGACAAGGCCGAGGTCGAGCGGGTGCAAGCCTTCATCGATCGGCTGGTGAAGCGTGCGCTGGCGATGGGCGGGACCTGCACGGGCGAGCACGGTGTCGGCCAGAAGAAGATCAAGTATCTCGAGCAGGAGCATGGGCCGGAGGCGGTCGCGGTGATGCGCACGATCAAGCGTGCGCTCGACCCGCAGAACATCCTCAATCCCGGCAAAATCGTCGTTCTGTGACATCGCCGCCGCTTGCGCCGCCCGCGGGCTTCGCCGAAATGTCGTGATCTCGCCGCGACTTGCCGTCATTCTGCTGACAGCTTGATCGTGCATGGCGGCGCCGGTTCGGCCGGCACCGCCCGCTGGTTGCGAAAGGGGCAGAAAGCGGACGTTGCGTGAAACTCTGACAGTTCTCGCCGCCTTGCTGGTGCTGGCGCTGCTGGCGGCCCTGGTCGGCCCCGGCTTCGTCGACTGGCGCGTCTATCGCTCGCAGGTCGAGGCACGGCTGAGCGAGGCGCTCGGCGTCGAGACGCGTGTCGGGGGCGATATCCGCCTGCGCCTCTTGCCCTCGCCGCGGATCACGCTGGGAGATCTGCGGATCGGCGCGCCGGGCGAGACGAGTTCGGCGACGGTCGAGAACGCCACTGTCGAGCTCGCTCTGGCCTCGCTGGCGCGGGGCGAGTTCCATTTTTCGGAAGCGCGCTTCGACGGCGCCATATTGTCCCTGTCGCTCGATCCGAACGGCGCGATCCGCCTGCCGGAGCGCAGGGGCGCCGGCTTGCCGGCACAGGCTAGCCTTGAGCGATTGACGATCAGCCGCTCGGCGGTGATCTGGCGCGATCCGGGCAAGGCGCCGGTGACGATCGCTCCCGTGGCGGCGGAGGTTTCGGCGGTGAGCCTCGCCGGGCCCTGGCGCTTCGAGGGCGAGGTGGCGGGCAACTCGCTGCGCATCACCACCGGCGAGATGGATGAGGGCGGCCGGCTCCGGGCCAAGGCGTTCCTCACCGGCGACAATTTGCAGTTCAATTTCGACGGGGCGCTGCTCTTTCCACGCCAAGGCGGCGGCAGCGTCGGAGCCGAGGCGGACGGGCTGTTCAACCTGTCGCCCGGCGGGGCGGTCGCGCTTTCCGGCCGGCTGCGTGGCGGCAGCCGCCAGCTCGACCTCTCCGGGCTGACGCTGGACCTTGCCGGCGGCGCGGCGCGGCTGGAAGGCGAGGGGCAATATCTCCCGCCCGGCGGCACGGGCTCGCTCGCGCTCAGGGCCCGGCGGCTCGATGCCGATGCGCTAGCGACGGCGCTGGCCGAGCGCAAGGGCTTCATGCAGGCGCTGCAGGGCCTGCCGGGCAGCCTCGACATCAGCCTCGACCTCGACCAGATGATCTGGCGCGGCGAGGATTTCTCGGCTCTCGCTCTACGCGGGAAGCTGCACGATCAGGGCCTCTCCGACGCCACCGCCTCGCTGCGCGTCGCGGGCGCGCTGGTCGGCGCCAGCGGCAGTGCGAGCGAAACGGAGGTTTCCGCGCGGCTCACGGTCAAGGCCGATGATGCGCGCCGCGTCGCGCTGGTGCTGTCGCGCAATGGCCTCGATCCCGCGCTGGCCGAGTTCATCGCCCGGCTCGGACGGATCGACGCCGATGCGGCCGGGAGCTGGAGCGCCTCCGGCCTCGCCTTCCAGCGGCTGCTGGTCGCCGGCTCGTCGGGGTTGCGCCTGGAGGCCGCAGGCGAGATCACCGATGCAAAGCTTGCCGCGAAGGCGACGGTCAACGGGCTCGACCTCAACAGCCTGCCGCCGGGGGCGAGCCTCGCCGGGCCGTTCGGAGCGCGCGATATCGCGCTCGACCTGTCCCTGGCCAATGTGCGTTTCAGAAATGCCCCTCCGGGCTCCGCTTCGCTCGATCTCAAGCGCGAGGGCGAGATCTGGCGGTTGAGCCGGCTTTCGGTGGATGGCTTCGGTGGCGTCAGCGTGGCGGGTTCCGGCGCGCTGCTCGCCGAGGGCGGGGATATTTCCGGGCGCGTGCGGGCGCCGCGCTTCGAGACATTGGCCGCGCTCGCCGGGCCGCTGCTGCCGGACAGTGTGAGCCAGGTGCTCGGCCGTGTCGGAGACGGGCTGTCGCGGCTCGACACCGGTTTTCGGCTGACGCGGGCGGCCTCCGGCGAAACCAGTCTTTCGGCTCAGGGCACGGCGAACGCCGGTAAAATCGCCATCGACGGGCGGCTCGACCGGGCCGGGACATGGCAGCGGGCGACGCTCGGCTTCGATCTTGCCGACCGGAGGCAGGCCTTTACGGCGCTCGGTTTGCCGGCGCCGATGCAGGGCGGGCCGGGCAAGCTCACGATCGATCTGAGCGGCGGCCGCGCGGTCGGTTCGCTGGCGGGGCCCGGGCTTTCGGTCGTCGTCGAGGATGGCGCAGGCGGGCGGCAACTCACCGTGCAGGCGGATGGGCCCGGCCAGATCCTCGCCGAAGGGCCGGCGCGGTTGCTGCCGGACGGCGTGCTCGATGCCCATGCCCGGCTGGCGATGACAGGCGAGGCCGTCAAGCTCGACGACATCGCCGCGAATCTGGGAGGCGACTCCGCCACGGGTTCGCTCACCCTGCCGCGCGAGGGGCGCTATAGCGGGCGCTTCGTCGTGCCCGGGGCCGATCTGCGTGGGTTGATCGCCGCGGCGCTGGGTCAGGTCGCTCCGACAGYGGGCTCGCTCTGGTCGACGGCGCGCTTCGGGCGCGTGGCGGAACTGCCGGAGATGGAGCTCTCGGTCGAGGCCGGCACGCTGACGCTGCTCGACGGGGTCGCCCTGCAAAAGGCCCGCTTCATGCTGAAAGCCGATCAGGGTGGACTCAGGGTCGAGGACATTGCGGGGGGCTATGGCGGCGGGCAGCTCTCCGGGCGGCTCGGGCTGCGGCGCGACGGCGGTCTCGGCCAGCTCAACGGCCGGATCAATCTGACCAGCGTCGATCTCTCGGGGCTGACGAAAGGGGCGGTCTCCGGCAAGGCCTCGGGGCTGTTCGAACTCGGCGGCTCGGGCGAGACGCCGGCGCGGCTCATCGCGGGCCTGAGCGGCGCGGGCAGCCTGTCGCTTGCTGGTACGCGCCTCGCGCGCTTGGACCCCAAAGCCTATGAGCGCCTTATCGCGGCGACCGGCGAGGACGCCTCCGAGAGCGATGCCTCGCGCCTGCGCGACCGTCTGGCCGAGGCGCTCGACCGCGACGCCTGGACGCTGGGCGATGTGACGCTGCCCTTTACGCTCGCCGGCGGCCTTGTCCGGCTGCAACCCTTCGGTTTCGAGCGCAACGGGATGAAGGCCGAGGCGAGCGGCACCGTCGATCTCAGGGGGCTCACCGCCGATCTCAGGCTCGGGCTGAAGCCGGTCGGGCCGTTGCCGAAAGGCTGGCCGGGCGAGGTGCCGCAGATCGGGATCGCCTGGCGCGGGCCGCTCTCCGACCTCAAGCGAGAGAGCGACGTCAGTGCGCTCTCGAACACGGTGGCGGCGCGGGCGCTGGCACGCGAGATCGAACGGGTCGAGGCCTTCGAGGCGGATGCGCGCGAGCGGTCGATGCATATGCGCCGCCTGCGGGCCGAACGCGAGATGCGCGAGAACGAGCGGCAGCTCAATCTCTACCTGAAGGCGCAGGAGGAGGCGCGCATCGCGGAGGCGAAGCGCCAGGAAGACGCGCGGCGGGCGGAGGAACAGCGCCGACAGATCGAGCAGGCGAAGGCAGAGCAGGAGTCGCGGCGCCGTGCCGAGGCCGAGGACCGCGCCAGGGCCGCCGCCGAGCGGGCGGCGGCGCAACCGGCCCCGGCGTCGCAGCAGCCCGGACCGCTGGTGTTGCCGAGCGCGCCGCGCGCCAGCTCTCCGGAGGGCACCGTGCAGACGCCGCCCGGGCAGGGGGCTCCGGCGCTTCCGCCGCCCTTCCAGATTGCACCCGTGCCACCGCCGCGCAGCGTGCCGTTGAATTGAGAAACCGATTCAGCAGCTTCGCGCGCTGATTCCGGATTCTTCATCAAGCCATTGAAATGGCTCGCAATCGCTCAGGTGGAGCTTTCGGCCAGCCGGCGGAAATGCGCGAGGGTGTGCAGCCGCAAGGCTGCCGAGAGATTGATGTCGCCGCGTGCGGTGTCGATCTCGGCGATCAGGGCGGCGAGGCTGCGCCCTTCGCCCGCCGCGATCTCTTTCAGCGCATTCCAGAATTCATCCTCGAGCGAGACGCTGGTGCGGTGGCCGGCGATGCTGAGCGAGCGCTTGCGCTCGGGATTCATGCCGGCTCCGGCTCGTCGTCACGCGAGAGGCGGTGGCCTTCGACATGGCGCCTCGCCTTCTCGCCCTCGACGCAGTTGACGCGGAAGCTCTCGGCCGCGTCGGCCAGGAGCCGCACGGATTGCAGGAAAGCGGCGGCGATCACAGGCTTGAAGACATTGAGCTCGAAATGGCCCTGGCTCGCGGCGAAGCCGATCGTCGCCTGGTTGCCGTGGACCTGGGTCGCGACCATGGTCAGCGCCTCGGCCTGGGTCGGGTTGACCTTGCCAGGCATGATCGAGGATCCCGGCTCGTTCTCCGGCAGGCTGATCTCGCCGAGGCCCGAGCGCGGGCCGGAGCCCATCAGGCGGATGTCGTTGGCGATCTTGAACAGGTCGGAGGCCAGCGCCGCCAGCGCGCCATGGGCTGCGGCGAGCGCGCCATGGCTGGCGAGCGCCTCGAACTTATTGTCGGCGCTGCGGAAGGGCAGGCCGGTCAGCGCCGCGGCTTCCTTGGCGAAGAGCACGGCGAAATCGGGATGGGTGTTGAGGCCGGTGCCGACGGCAGTACCGCCCTGCGCCAGTGCGTAGAGCCCGCCGAGCGCGGCCTCGATGCGGCCGATGCCGAGATGGAGCTGCATCGCATAGCCGGAGAATTCCTGGCCGAGCGTGACGGGCGTGGCATCCTGCAGATGGGTGCGGCCGATCTTGACCAGGTTCTTGAAGACTTCGGCCTTGGCATCCAGCGCCTTTTCGAGGCCGCGCAGGGCGGGCAGCAGCCTGCGCGTGATCTCCAGCGCCGCGGCGATGTGCATCGCGGTCGGGAAGGCGTCGTTGGAGGACTGGCCGCGATTGACGTGGTCGTTGGGGTGCACCGGGCTCTTGGCGCCGAGGCCGGCGCCGAGCAATTCGTTGGCGCGGTTCGCCAGAACCTCGTTGGCGTTCATGTTCGACTGGGTGCCGGAGCCGGTCTGCCAGATCACCAGCGGGAAATGCCCGTCGAACTTGCCGGCGARCGCCTCGTCGGCGGCTTGGCCGATCGCGCCGGCGACGCGCTGGTCGAGCAGGCCGAGCCGGGCGTTGACATGCGCCGCCGTCTTTTTCACCAGGACCAAGGCATGCACCAGCGGCAGCGGCATGCGCTCGCTCTCGCCGCCGATCCTGAAATTCTCGAGCGAGCGCTGAGTCTGCGCGCCCCAGTAGCGATCCGCCGGCACGGCGATGGGGCCRAAGGAATCGGTTTCGGTGCGCGTCTCGGTCATGGGATCAGTCCGTCAGCTCGGTCGTCAGGTCTTCTTGTTGTCAGGTCTTCTTGCGGAAGGAATCCAGGCTGACGACCTCGGCGGTGCCGCGATTGTCGTCCTCGCCTTCGCTCGCCGCAGTCGCCGCGTCGGCCTTGTCGTCGCCGTCCTTGGTTCCGCCCTTGGCGGTTTCCGCTTCGGCCGCCTTGGATTTGAGGACGGGGACGCCGGCCGGCACGAGCTTGGCCGGCAGCGGGGCCGGCGCATCGGCCATTTCGGCCTCGGCCGGCGGAGCGGCCTCCTCGGGCGTGTCCTGCGTCTCGAATTTCAGGCCGAACTGGACGGAAGGATCGAAGAAAGTCGTCACCGCGTCGAAGGGCACGAGCAGCCGCTCCGGCACGCCGGAGAAGGACAGGCCGACCTCGAAGGAATGGTCGCTGGCGCTCAGATCCCAGAACTGGTGCTGGAGGACGATGGTCATCTCCTCGGGATGCTTCTCCCGCAGGCGCTGCGACAGGCGCACGCCCGGAGCCCCCGTGCGGAAGGTGATGTAGAAATGATGCTCGCCCGGCAACCCGTCGCGCGCAGCCTCCGACAGGATCTTGCGGACGACGCCCTTGAGCGCCTCCTGAACCATCAGATCGTAACGAAGGACATCCTTGGACATTGCGTCGACGTTTCCGCTTCACTCCCCGGCGGGAACAGCCGGCAGGCCAAAATGAAAGTGGAGGCTTCTGTTGCCAGGCGCCTCCGAGCCCCGCCTTACGCGGCTAAACGCAAGGGCTTTGGTTTGGGAACCAGCACCGCATTACGCGGCGACAGCAACCCGAGCATTGTTGTCGTTGGCAACTATGCTTTTGGCCCGATAACGGCGGAACCATGCCGAGCAAAAGRAMGTCCTTTACACCCTCGTCGATCCTATTTCGCCCCCGCCAAAGCCCTGCGCGCTTGCGGCAAGGCTCCCTGTCGCCAGGGCTTTGGTGGAGGCGCCGGGTACCGCCCCCGGGTCCGAAAGGCTTATTCCGAAATCCGTTTATCGCCATAGCCGCTCTTGCGAGCGGCACCGTGAATATAGGCATAGCCGCGGCGCGGGGAAAGACCGCCGGCTCGATTTCGACAGGAAGGATCGATAAGGCCGAGCAGTGAGGCTTTCCGGCCTCAATTGAGAATTCGACCATCTCTGACGTCGATGTCGAGGATCATCTCGTCGTCATCGACCGTGCGCCCCGCCAACTCCCAGCGGTCGCTGGTCCGCGTGATCTCCTCGACATGGACGAGGCCGGCGCTCCAGGCAATCTCGCGCGCCCGGCTTTCCGAGATCGTGCTTTCAGGAATCGTCCGGTCGTTATCGAAGGCGACGATTTGGGCCGCCGCCTGCGAGGCATGACCCGGCAAGGCAACCACGCTCGTGAACAAAGCCACCGCAAGCAAGCGAGTTGCGCCACTCATCCGTATATCGAACCTCGTGAATCGGAGGTGGGATGAGTAGCGTGGATTGAGGCAAGTTTCGGACAGGAGCCTTCACGGCTGGTCGCGATCCCGTGAGTCCGTCAGATCGTCAGTTGCCGGCCTTGGCGGAAGCGGGTCGCTCCCGCTCCAGTTTCAGCACGGCGCCGTCGCTGGCCCTGAGCCTGATCTCGATCTCCGAGCCGAGACTGTCGCGGCCCTCGACCATCCAGTGGCCGTCGTCGAACTTGATCTCCTCGATGCGGGCGACGCCGTTTTCGGTGGCGATGCGGCGGGCATCCTCCATCGAGATCGTCCTGTCGGACGGTTTGGGCGGCGTTCCGGAAGGTTGGGCCATGGCCCGCGCCGAGAGCGCGAGCGTGGCCATGGCGGCCAGCGCCATCGATCGTCGTGAGAGCATGCGCATCTCTCCCTGTTCAGGCAGCCCATGAGGGAACCGTCGCCGCCGGGCATTGTTCCGGACACGGCTTGTCACGACATGCTGCAAAGGTTGGGGAAGCTTGCCGGCGAGGCGGGGCCAGCGGCGCCGCGACCGGCTATGGTGGCCCGCTTCTCAGAGATTCGTCATGCACCCATGTCACGACCGGCTCCAACGCGGCCCGACCCGAGGCATCCGCAAGGAATGTCGCTCCGCCATGCGCGCCATTGCCGGGCATCGGCTGCGCCTCGACCTGTCGGAAGAGGCTCGGTCGGTCACGGCCGGGACGCTGCGTCCGGCGCGGCACGGCGCTCAGGAAGTATAGGATTGCCGCGCTCGGCGTCGCGCAATCTCAGGAGGCAGGAATGAGCCGCAGGCACCCGGAACACCAATATCTCGACCTTCTTTCCGATGTGCTGGAACGGGGTGACGAGCGGCTCGACCGGACCGGCGTCGGTACGCGGTCCATTTTCGGCGCCATGGCGCGCTTCGACCTCTCGGACGGGACGGTGCCCATCCTGACGACCAAGCGCGTCTACTGGAAGACGGCGGTCAAGGAGATGCTCTGGTTTCTGACCGGACAGACCAATATCCAGCCGTTGGTCCGTGAGAATGTGCGGATCTGGACCGACTGGCCGCTCGCGACCTACCGTCGCGAAACCGGCGAGGAGATCGGCCAGGCGGAGTTCGAGAAGCGTATTGCCGAAGACGATGATTTTGCCGCGCGCTGGGGCGAGCTTGGGCCCGTCTACGGCAAGCAATGGCGCCGATGGCTGGGGGCCGATGGTCGCGAGCACGATCAGATCAAGGATCTGATCGACACCCTGCGCAGCAATCCATCAAGCCGCCGCATGCTGTTCCATGGCTGGAATGTCGCTGAATTGGGCCAAATGGCTCTTCCGCCCTGCCATATGGTCTATCAGTACCACGTCACTTCGGATGGGCGGCTGAATTCCCTCTGTTTCCAGAGATCCGCGGATCTGCTCCTCGGCGTCGGGTTCAACTGGGTGAACTGCTGCGCGCTTCAATTGATGATCGCGCAGCAGGCGGGATTGAAGCTGGGCGATTTCGTCTGGTTCGGAGGCGATGTGCATCTCTACCTGAACCATCTTGATCAGGCTCGCGAGCAGTTGAGCCGCGATCCGCGTCCCTTCCCGAAGATGCGCCTGACGCGGCACGCCGCCAGCATCGACGATTACCGGATCGAGGATTTCGAGGTCGAGGGCTATTCGCCTCACGCGGCCATCAAGGCCGACGTCGCGGTCTGATCTCGGCCAGTCAAAACTTCGGTGGCGCGATCTCCAGCAGGTCGGCGGGAGGGGTGATGTCGTGCAGGCGGCGGGCGGCGTCGGCTTCGGATGGGGCCGCGACGGCCGCCGCGGGCGGCTGGCCCAGATGCGCCAGGCGCGGCCAGCAGACGACCGCCGCCGTCACGAAGAGCTGCACGAGGATGAAGGGGGCAAGCGACGCCATGGCGGCGCGCAACGGCGCGCGCCTGCTCGCCGCCGCCCGCGTCATCGTCAGCGCATAGCCGAGCGGCGGGAGCAGGAAGCTCGTCTGCAGGACGAGCAGGGTCAGGACCGCGACCCATTGCGCATCCTCGACCCGCATCAGGATCGGCGGCAGCAGGATCGGCACCAGCACGAAGATGATCTCGAAGGCGTCGAGAACGAAGGCCGCGATGAAAATCAGGATGAGGCCGGCTCCCAAAATCCCCAGAGGACCGCCGGGCACCGCCTCCATCCAGCTGGCGACCAGCCGGTCGCTCCCGAGCACGCGGAAGACGAGCGTGAAGGTCGTAGCCGCGACCAGCAGGGCCATCAGCGCGCCGGTCATCGCCAGCGTATCGTCCAGAACCGCCTTCAGCGTCGCGCCGTCCAGTCGACGGCTGAGCAAGCCCGCGCCGAGCAGGCCGACGGCCCCCATCGCCGCCGCCTCGACCGCGTAGAAATAGCCGAGCGCGACGCCCAGCAGGAGCCCGCCGATGAATCCGACCGTCACGAGCGCCAGCAGCGCTTCCTTCAGCGTCGGGGCGGGAAGGCGCTTGCCGGGTTCCCGGCGCAGGAACGCCAGGGCGAGGCAGGCCGCGAGAAACAGCCCCGCCGGCAGCATCGCGCCGCGGAAAACATCCTGCGTGTTGACGATGCGATCGACCCGGCCGGTGGCATTCAGGGCGATGGTGTGAGCCGTCATCATCGCATCGCCGAGCAGGATCAGGACGAGGGAAGGCGGCACGAGCACGCCGAGCGTGCTCGCTACCGTCAGCAACGCGACACTCTCGGCGGGCGTCACCTCATGCTCGGCCAATGCCGGCTCGATCGCGCGCGTCAGGGCGATCGCATTGGCGCTGACGGAACCGTTCATCGGCCCCAGGATGGCGCCGAGCGCCAGCGTCGCTCCGCGTGCGCCGCCGAAGGGGCGCAAGCCCGCGCGAAACAGGATGCGGGCGAGCGGCAGCCGGTTCAGCAGCGCGCCCATGAAGACGAAAAGCGGCAGGGCCTGCAGCAGATCCGATTCCAGCAGGCCGACGAGGCGGCTCGGCAGCGCCGCGAAGAGCGCCGCGCTGGACGGGTCGAGCACGGTCGATGCGGCAGCGCCTATCGTCGCAAGGCCGATCAGGACGCCCCAGACGGGCAACCCCGTCGCGATCGCGCCCAGCGCGATCCCGGCGAGCATGGCCAGGCCGATCCACTGGTTCACGCGCGCCTCCGCAGCAAACCGAGCAGGCCAGAGATGAAGACAAGGGCCGCCAGGAGGAAGCCCGAGGCGCGGATGAGGAAATAGCCGGGATTGCCGGTGTCCGGGAAGGCCTCAAGGCCGCGAAGGCTGGTCAGCAGGGCAGGCCAGCCGACGATCAGCAGAAACAGCGACCAGGGCAGAAGCCCGAGCACGATGAGGCCGGCCTCCAGTGCCCGACGCAGCCTCTCCCCGTGCCGATGCGCCAGGGCATCGCTGGCCAGATGGGCGCCGGAACGGGTGGCCGCCGTCAGCGATACCGCGACGTAAAGGGCGAACACGCATTGCCCGAGATCGTTCGCCTCACGCGACCAGCCCTTGTAAAGATCGCGCAGCGGCCATTGCAGGAACAGCAGAAGCACGAGAGGCAAGGCGAGCCATCGGGCCGTCAGGCAGATCGCGCCCAGGCCCCGATCGAGCGCGTCAACGAGAGCCTGCATGGAATCGCTCCGGAACGGGCATCCATCAAACATCATTCCGCAACGCGAGTAAGCCTGCGCCGGGGCGATGTCGACACCTGTCGAACCGCCCGGGCTGTCGAGGCGCTTCGAGCTGCGATGCGGCCTCTATACCCAGGTATAGTTGGCGATGCCTTCGTCCGATTGATCCCGCCCCCGACAGCGCGCAAACAGCGTGACGTTGCCGCAACGAGGCGACGCCCTTTCACATCGCACGGCCCTTCTTCGAGGAGGGAGAGATCGCGTCGGTCCGCTGCGGCGGCGCTTTGCGATCTCGCACGCCTGCGATGCAGGAGCGCGCCGGACGTCGCCCGGCGCCAAGGACGACTTCGAGCAGGTCGAAGGAGATGCGTCATGAACGATATCCTCGCCTTTCCCCGGTCGGTGGCTCCCGCCGGACCCGGCCCGGCGCGGCCTGTCTCTTCCCAGGTTCTGCGCTTCGCGCCGCGCATGAGGGCCGGGCGTTCGCGCCTCGTGGCCGCATGGCGGGTCAGCGAGGTGGACGGGCGTCTGGAATGCTGCTGGCAGCCGGAAGGTGGGGAGGAGGGTGCCCGACGATCTCGCGCCAGCAGGCGCTGCAGGGTCTTCCTGCCCCATGCCGGACTGCTGGCGCGCGGCGGCATGGCGCTCTCCATCGGCCATGCCGGTCGCTATTCAGCCGAGGTTCCGTGATGCCGTTCCTGTCCAACAATCCCGAGCGGGGCAGCGCCCTTGCTGCTCTCGCCCGCGAGCGGGTGCTGCCCAATCTCTACGACCTCGCCGCCTTCGCGCTACTCGCCACGCTCGCGGTGCTGACGTTCCACGGCGCGGCGGCGATGCATGCGCCGCTCGCCGGCCTTTCCAGCGCGCCCATCGCGCTCGATCCGGCGTTGCTGCCGGAATACGCGCTGCGCACGACGATGCGGATGTTCGCGGCGATCATCGCCTCGTTGATCTTCACCTTCGTCGTCGCGACCCTGGCGGCCAAGAGCCGCCGCGCCGAAATGCTGATCATTCCGGCGCTCGATATCCTTCAATCGGTGCCGGTGCTCGGGTTTCTGACCTTCACCGTCACCTTCTTCATGGGGCTGTTCCCTGGCAGCCAGCTCGGCGCCGAATGCGCCTCGATCTTCGCGATCTTCACCAGCCAGGCCTGGAACATGGCCTTCTCCTTCTATCAGTCGCTGCGGACCGTGCCGCGCGATCTGGACGAGGTCAGCCGCGGCTTCGGCCTGTCCTCCTGGCAGCGCTTCTGCCGGCTGGAGGCCCCGTTCGCGATGCCCGGCCTGGTGTGGAACACCATGATGTCGATGTCGGGCGGCTGGTTCTTCGTCGTCGCCTCGGAGGCGATCACGGTCGGCGACACGACGGTCCAGCTTCCGGGGCTCGGTTCCTGGCTCGCGCTCGCCATCAAGGAGCAGGACTTCGTGGCCGTGGGCGCGCGTGGTCGACCTGGATCGCGGTCTCCTATGTCGGGCAAACCCTGTCGTGGGGGGATGCCGGAGATGCGTTGGTGCGCGGCCTCGTCACCCTGCTGCGGGTCGTCGTGTTGATCGCCGTCGCGAGCGTGATCTGGGTGCCGATCGGCGTCTGGGTCGGCCTGCGCCCCGAGATCGCAGAGCGGGTCCAGCCGGTCGCCCAGTTCCTCGCGGCCTTTCCGGCCAATGTGCTGTTTCCCTTCGCCGTCATCGCCATCGTCAGCACCGGCGCGAGCCCGGAAATCTGGCTCTCGCCGCTGATGGTGCTGGGGACGCAGTGGTACATCCTGTTCAACGTCATCGCCGGGGCGAGCGCCTTCCCGACCGATCTGCGCGAGGCCGCCCGCGTCTACCAGCTCCGCTCATGGACCTGGTGGCGGCACGTCATCCTGCCGGGGATCTTTCCCTACTATGTCACCGGCGCGCTGACGGCCTGCGGCGGCTCCTGGAACGCCAGCATCGTCGCCGAGGTGGCGAGCTGGGGCGATACCAAGCTCGAGGCCTATGGGCTGGGCTCCTACATCGCCAATGCGACCGAGGCCGGCGACTTTGCGCGCGTCGTGCTGGGCATCGCCGTGATGTCGCTCTTCGTCACCCTGCTGAACCGCGTGCTCTGGCGCCCGCTCTACGTCCTCGCCGAGCGCCGCATGCGTCTCGACTGAAATTCCCGAAAGGATCCGACCGATGGACAGCATCACCGAGACTTCCGCATTGAACGGCAACCGGTCCGACGCGCTGGTCCGGGCCAGACAGGTCTGCCAGAGCTACGACAAGGGAGGGGCCGGCTCC
This sequence comes from Allobosea sp. TAB14, assembly GCF_052113865.1. Classification (NCBI taxonomy): domain Bacteria; kingdom Pseudomonadati; phylum Pseudomonadota; class Alphaproteobacteria; order Hyphomicrobiales; family Alloboseaceae; genus Allobosea; species Allobosea sp. TAB14. The sequence continues at coordinate 13,754 of NZ_JBFRDQ010000097.1, forward strand.
CTCGTCGTGCTCGACAAGGTCGACATCACGCTCGATCCCGGCGAGATCGTGGGTTTGCTCGGGCGTTCCGGCTCGGGAAAATCGACCTTGCTGCGGGMCATCGCCGGGCTGATCCAGCCGAGCGGCGGCACCGTCGAATTCTGCGGCCGGCCGGTGGCGGGGCCGAGTGCCGGCGTCGCCGTCGTCTTCCAGAGCTTCGCCCTGTTTCCCTGGTTGACGGTTCTGGAAAATGTCGAGCTCGGCCTCGAAGCGCAGGGCGTGGTGCCGGCCGAGCGGCGCAAGCGGGCGCTTGCCGCCATCGACCTCATCGGCCTCGACGGTTTCGAGAGCGCTTATCCGAAGGAATTGTCCGGCGGCATGCGCCAGCGCGTCGGGCTCGCCCGTGCCTTGGTCGTGCATCCCAAGGTCCTGCTGATGGACGAGCCGTTCTCGGCGCTCGACGTCCTGACCGCCGAGACGCTGCGCACGGACCTGCTCGACCTATGGTGCGAGGGGCGGATGCCGATCGAGGCCATCCTGATGGTGACCCACAATATCGAGGAGGCGGTGCTGATGTGCGATCGCATCCTGCTCTTCGGCTCCAACCCGGGCCGGGTGATCGCGGAGCTGCGCGTCGAATTACCCCAGCCGCGCAACCGTCTCGACCCCGCCTTCCGCGCGCTGGTGGACGAGATCTATGCGCGCATGACGGCGCGTCCGGGTGCCCCGGCGCGCGAGGGCTTCTTTCCCGGCACCGGCATCGCGATGTCGCTGCCGCGCGTCTCGACCAATCTCATGGCCGGTCTCATCGAGGCGATCGCAGCCGAACCCTATAAGGGCGAAGCCGATCTGCCGCCGCTCGCGGCGCAGCTCCATCACGAGATCGACGATCTCTTCCCGGTGGCGGAGACGCTGCAACTGCTCCGCTTCGCCGATATCGAGGGCGGCGACATCCGGCTCACGGCGCCGGGCTTGCGCTTCGCCGACAGCGATGTCGACGAACGCAAGCGCCTCTTCGCCCAGCAGCTCGCCGCCTATGTGCCGCTCGCGGCGCATATCCGCCGGGTGCTGGACGAGCGCTCGAGCCATCGGGCGCCGGCGGGGCGCTTCCGCGACGAACTCGAGGATCACATGTCGGAGGATTATGCCGCCACGACCCTCAAGGCCGTCACCAACTGGGCCCGTTATGGCGAGTACTTCGCCTATGACGAGGCCGCCGACCTCTTCACCCTCGAAAATCCGAGCTGAGGCGCTCCCGGGCCGAGCGCTCGCCGCGCTCAGGGCGCAATGGTCGAACGGAGCCGCTTGCGGTACTTGATCGGGGATGCCGCCCGGAACGAGCCCGGTCCGGCAAGCGGTGCGGGATGTCCGTGGGGGAGGCGATGCGCGTGCTCGACCGTGAGCGTTTCCGTCTCGGGAAGGCCGGGCTTGGCCTGAGCCTCGCCTTGCTGGCGGCCGCGATCTTCCTCGCGGATACCTATACCGATCTGGAGATCGCGGTTGCGGTCCTCTATGTCGCGGTGATCCTGGTTTCGGTGTGGTTCGACCGGCCGACGGTCGTGCTCTGGGTCGGCGCGGCCAGCGCCGGGTTGACGATCCTCAGCTATCTGCTCACCCCGCGCGGGGCGGAGCATGCCGGGCTGGTCAACTGCCTCCTCAGCCTGATTGCGATCGGGGCTACGACCTATCTGGCGATACGGATCGAGGCCGCCGAAGCCCGCGCCCGCCAGGCGCGCGCGGAGCTTGCCCATATCTCGCGCGTCACGATGATGGGCGAGCTGACGGCATCGATCGCGCATGAGGTCAGCCAGCCGCTCGCCGGCATCGTCGCCAACGGGCACGCCGCCCTGCGCTGGCTTGCCGCCACCCCCGCCGATCCGGCCGAGGCCCGGCGGGCGCTGGAGCGTGTCGTCGCGGATGCGGACCGCGCCGGCGACGTGATCGGCCGCGTGCGCAGGATGGTGGCGAAGGCGCCTCCCTCGCGCGAGACGGTCGATGTGGCCGCCCTGATCGAGGACGTGCTGTCATTGACGCGCAGCGAGATCCGCAAGGCGCAAGTGACCTTGCGGACCGACCTGGCCGATGATCTGCCGCCGGTGATCGCCGACCGGGTCCAGCTGCAGCAGGTCGTCCTCAATCTGCTGGTGAACGCAGCCGAGGCCATCGGCCAGCAGGAAACCGGGCCGCGAGACATGCTGGTCGGCGCGGCGAGCGATGGCGAGAGGATCACCGTGAGCATCCGCGATACCGGCGTGAGCCTCGCCCCCGCCGCCATCGAGCGGATCTTCGACGCATTCCACTCGACCAAGCCCGGCGGGATGGGCATGGGGCTGGCGATCAGCCGCTCGATCGTCGAGGCCCATGGCGGGACGATCTATGCCGCGGCCAATCCTCCGCGCGGCATGGTCTTCGGTTTCACCCTTCCGGTGAGGGCAGCGACAGCGGAGCGCAACCATGGCTGACGAGCCGCCGATCGTCTTCGTCGTCGACGACGATCCTTCCGTCCGCGACGGGCTGGACAGCCTGTTCCGCTCCGTCGGCTATGCGGTGGCGGCCTTCGGTTCGGTCCAGGAATTTGCGCTGCACAGGCGCCCGGAAAGGCCGAGCTGCCTCGTCCTCGATGTCAGGATGCCCGGGCCGAGCGGTATGGATTTCCAGGCGGAGCTCGCAGGGATGGGCGATCCGCTTCCGATCGTTTTCCTGACCGGCCATGGCGATGTGCCCATGGCCGTGCGCGCCATGAAGACGGGCGCGGTGGAGTTCCTGCTGAAGCCGTTCCGCGAGCAGGATCTGCTGGATGCGGTGCGCGCGGCGATCGAGCGGGACCGGGCGCGCAGGGCGCAGGAAGCCAGCCTGGCGGAGCTTGGGGCGCGCTTCGCGACGCTGTCGATGCGCGAGAAGGAGATCATGGCCTTCGTCGTCGCAGGCCGCCTGAACAAGCAGATCGCGGCCGACCTCAAGTTGAGCGAAGTGACGGTGAAGGTGCATCGTGGCCAGGTGATGCGGAAGATGGGGGCGGCCACGCTGGCGGATCTGATTGGGCTCGCCGGCAGGCTCAGGAGATAGCCATCCTCACGCCGGGGCGCGTGCGGCCGCGCACGCCTTCGCCATCTTGCCTCACACTGCAGGATTTCAGGCCAGAAACCCGGTCGCGACGGCCCAGAGGAGGAAGAGGCCCATCCCGGCCCGGTAGATCACGAAGATCCAGCTCGACATCCGCTCGAGATACCGCATCAAGCCCCAGATCGCGGCGAAGGACGCGAGCGAGCCGGCGATCAGGCCGACCACCAGCAGCGCCACGGCATGGGCGTCGATGCCGGCCCTGGCGATCTCCCAGGCTTCCTTCAGCCCGGCGAGGGCGATGGCCGGCAGGCCGAGCAGGAAGGACAGCCGCGCCGCCTCGGCGCGCTTGAAGCCGAGGCCCAGCGCCGCCGTCAGGGTCGAGCCCGACCGCGAGACGCCGGGGATCAGGGCCCCGACCTGAGCTAGGCCGACCAGCAGGAAATCCCGGAAGCCGGCCTGCTCCACCGTCCGGCGATGGCTTGCGAACCATTCCGTTGCCGCGAGCAGCAGCGCCATCACCAGCGATGTCGCGCCGATCACCCCCAGCGCGCGCAGAGGCGAACCGCACCGGTTGAGCAGGGGCGCGAGCGCGACACCGGCAATGACGATCGGGATCGTCGCCAGGACGATGCCGAGCGCCAACCGGCCCGGCCCTTCCGCGAATCGGCGGGTTCTCACCGCGGCCAGCGCCCCGCCGGCGATGCTGCCGACATCGCGCCTGAAATAGCTGATCACGGCCGCCAGCGCTGCCAGTTGCATCAGCGCCGAGAAGGCGGAGCCGGGATCAGGCCAGCCGAGCAGGGCCGGCACGACCCGCATATGGGCCGTCGAGGAGATCGGCAGCAATTCGCTGACGCCCTGGACGAGCCCGAGCACGATGACCTGACCGAAGTCGAGAGCGGCGAACCCGGTGTCGAGTCCGGCGGAACAAGCGGCTGCTGCCATGATGATGGGTCTCGTGACAAAGGAGGCGCGCGCCAAGCACAAAGCATTCCAGCGCGGATGACCGGGTCGAGGCTCCGGCCGCTGCGCCCGATTGGCCGTTCCCAGCGCCTTCGAGAGGCTCCGGTCTCGTCCGAAGCTTTCTGGAACCTGCGTTCGCGGTCTCCGAGCCTCACTCCAAATTTTGCAGTTCCGTTCAAACCTTGAGGCTCGCACGGCGTATCGGGCCGACCACGCGAACAAGCAGAACGTACGATCCCGCCGCGTGCGCCGGCAACCCATGTGCACAAGCCCCGAGCGGGGTGGCCCGGTCCGTCGCGGGTCGCTACACATCGTTTCGACCACACTTACGGCAACGCTCATTCGACCATCGAGGCTCCGATCGCCGCATGACTCTTTCCATCCGTCCCGCGCGCTGCGGCGAAGCCGGACTCGTGCTGAGCTTCGTCAAGGAACTCGCCGAATACGAGAAGCTGCTGCACGAGGTCGTCGCGACCGAGGACGAAATCGCGGCCTCGCTCTTCGGCGACAATCCGCGTGTCTTCTGCGACATCGCCGAATGGGATGGCGAGCCGGTCGGCTTCGCGCTCTGGTTCTATACCTATTCGACCTTCAGGGGCCGGCACGGCATCTGGCTCGAAGATCTCTTCGTGCGGCCGGGGCAGCGCGGGCGTGGCATCGGCAAGGCGCTGATGGCGCGGCTGGCGCAGCGTTGCGTCGCGGAGGACCTGCCGCGCCTCGCCTGGTGGGTGCTGAACTGGAACGAGCCGTCGCGCGTGTTCTACCGCTCCATCGGCGCCAAAGCGCAGGACGAGTGGACGGTGAAGCGGCTCGAGGGCGAGGCGCTGGCGAAGCTCGGCGCCGTGGGCTGATGGCGATGGCGGCGCTTCCTCTCGTCCTCGTCGCGGCGGTTGCCGATAATGGCGTGATCGGCAGCGACAACCAGTTGATCTGGCGGTTGAGGACCGATCTGCGGCGCTTTCGCCAGCTCACGACGGGGTGCCCGATCATCATGGGGCGCAAGACCTATCTCTCCATCGGCAAGCCGCTGCCGGGGCGCCGGACCATCGTGCTGACACGCGATCCCGGCTTCAATGCCGATGGCGTCGATGTCGCACATACGGTCGAGGAGGCGGTGGCGCTGGGCCAGAGGCTGGGGCGGGAGATGAACGCTCATGCCGTCATCATCGGCGGCGGCACCGAAATCTACGCACAGATGCTGCCCCTGGCCGACAGGCTCGAACTGACGCTCGTCCACGCCGCTCCTAGGGGCGACGCGGTCTTTCCGTCCTGGGAGAAGGGCGCCTTCGTCGAAACCGCGCGGGAGAGCCATCCGGCCGATTCCGACAACGAACACCCCTTCACTTTCGCAAGCTATCGGCGGCGCGCCGGGGCGGGGCGCGGCTGATCGTCGCTTTTCCGAGCATGACGAGCGACTTGCGCCGTTGACGAATTCATGGCCCATGACCAAGTCAGGCGAGCGTCTCTCCCCGAGGCGCTGACAAATGGCCGCCATTCACCTATGGCTCGGCCTCAAGCACAATGAACGGAAGGGAACGGGCCCGGAATGCCTTGGAGTAACCAGAGCGGCGGCGGCAGCGGCGGGGGCGGACCCTGGGGCCAGCGCGGAGGCAGTGGCGGTGGCGGCCCATGGGGCGGCGGCTCCGGCGGGGGCAATGGCAATCCGCCCGACCTCGAGGAAATTCTGCGGCGCAGCCAGGACCGGCTGAAGAATCTCGTTCCCGGCGGCAATCTCGGCGGCCGTGGCCTTGCGCTCGGCGCGCTGGTGCTGATCGCGATCTGGCTTCTGTCCGGATTCTATTTCGTGCGGCCCAACGAGGTCGGCCTCAACGTCGTGTTCGGCAAGTTCGTCGGCAAGACGGGCGAGGGCGCCAACTGGAACTGGCCCTATCCGATCGGCAATGTGGTCAAGCCGCAGGTCACCAACGTCATCACCACCGAGGTCGGCTTCCGGACCGTCGAGGCGGTGCGCCAGTCGCGCCAGACCGACGTGATCGAGGAAAGCCTGATGCTCACCGGCGACGAGAACATCGTCGACATCGATTTCATCGTGCAGTGGCAGATCGACCCGGCCGCGCCCGAGAACTACGTCTTCAACATCCAGGACCCGCCCGGCACCGTCAAAGCCGTGGCCGAGGGCGCGATGCGCGAGATCATCGGCCGGCGCAACATCCAGCCGGTGCTGACCACTGACCGTGGCGCGATCGAGACGGAAGTGCGCCAGCTCATGCAGGATACGCTCAACGGCTACAATGCCGGCGTGCAGATCCGGCTCGTGCAGCTCCAGAAGGTCGATCCGCCGCAGCAGGTCATCGACGCCTTCCGCGACGTCCAGGCGGCGCGTGCCGACCAGGAGCGCCTGCGCAACGAGGCGCAGACCTATGCCAACCGCGTCGTGCCCGAGTCGCGCGGTCGCGCCGCCCAGCTCGTGCAGTCGGCTGAAGCCTACAAGGAGCAGACCGTGGCGGAAGCGCGCGGTCAGGCCAGCCGCTTCAACGCGGTCTACGAGCAGTACAAGAATGCTCCGGGCGTGACGCGCGAGCGCCTCTTCCTGGAGACGATGGAACGCGTGATGGGCGGAACCGACAAGATCATCCTCGACTCGACGGGCAACGGCCAGGGCGTGGTGCCCTATCTGCCGCTCGACCAATTGCAGAGGCTACCCGCGCGGGGCGGCCAGCAGCAGGGAGCGACCCGATGAACGGTTCCTTCCTTCGGGCGGCTCTTGTCGTCGTCCTCGTTGCCGTCGCGGCCGTGTTCTACGCCTGCACCTTCATCGTCTCGCAGACGCAGTCGGCGCTCGTGCTCAGGCTGGGCGCGGTGCGCGCGGTCAAGACCGAGCCCGGCCTCTATTTCAAATGGTTCGCGCCGATCGAGACGGTGACGCTGCTCGACAACCGCATCCTCGACCTCGATCTGCCGGCGCAGGAGATCATCGCCTCCGACCAGAAGCGTCTGGTGGTCGATGCCTTCACGCGCTACCGGATCTCCGATCCGCTGCGCTTCTACCAGGCGGTCAACAACATCCCGCGGGCGAATTCGCAGCTCACCTCGATCGTCAACGGCAATGTCCGTTCGGTCCTGGCGGATGCGACCTTCGTCGATGTGGTGCGCACCGAGCGGTCGCGGCTGATGGCCCGCATCCGCGACGTGGTGAACCGCGAGGCGGCGCGCTTCGGCATGACGGTCGTCGACGTCAAGCTGCGTCGCGTCGACCTACCGGCGGCGAACTCGGCGGCGGTGTTCCAGCGCATGCAGACCGAACGTCAGCGCGAGGCGGCGGAAGYGCGCGCGCTCGGCGGTCAGCAGGCGCAGGAGATCCGCGCAAGGGCCGACAGGGACGCGACCGTGATCGTCGCGGAAGCGCAGCAGAAGTCCGACGAGATCCGCGGCCAGGGCGAAGGCGAGCGCAACAGGGTGTTCGCCGAGGCCTTCGGCAAGGATCCGGAGTTCTTCGCCTTCTACCGCTCGATGCAGGCCTATGAGGCGAGCATCAAGCCGGGCGATACGCGCATGGTGCTGACCCCCGATTCGCCGTTCTTCCAGTTCTTCAATGGGCCGAACACGCAGCGCGGGGGCGGACAGGCGCAATCTCAGGCCGCGCCGGYAAACCCGGCTCCCGTGCCGGCACGGCCCTGATCACAGCGAGCGACGCGGATGTTCGACTTCATCGCGGCGCTCGGCCTGGTCTTCGCCATCGAGGGCATTCTCTTCGCTTCGATTCCGCATCTGGCGAAGGATGCCCTGCGCAGCGCGGCGGAGACGCCGCCCGATCGGATGCGTCTGATCGGGCTCGGCTCGGCGGTGCTCGGCGTGATCCTGGTCTGGATCGCGCGCGGAAGCTGGTAGACTATCCCGCGATCGTGTTCGATGACACGATTGTGCGTCGCCCTTCCGCCGCATTTCGGAGTTCAATTCGGCGCGAGAGTTGTGCCGCATCGATCGGCCTGCCTTTTTCCGTCATGAGGATTCAAATGGCATTGAAAACCGTTCCCGTGGCTGCCCGGTCCGTCCGCATCGCGCTCGCGGCCGGCGTGGCCGGCCTGGCGCTGCTGACGCCGGTGCTGGCGCCGGCGCAGGCCAGAGCCAATACCCCCTTGCTGCAAGGTCAGACCTCGCTCGCCGACCTCGTCGACAAGGTGATGCCGGCGGTAGTCAACATCTCCGCCGTCACGACCAGCGACACCAAGGGCCGCAACCTGCCGCAAYTGCCGCAGCTCGGCCCCGATACGCCCTTCGGCGAYCTGTTCGAGGAGTTCTTCAACCGCCGCAACCAGCAGGGCGAGCGCCAGGCGCCGCAGCAGCGCCGGTCGCAATCGGCGGGCTCGGGTTTCGTCATCGACCCGTCGGGCATCGTCGTCACCAACAACCACGTCATCGGCGACGCCAACGAGATCACGGTGATCTTCGGCGACGGCCTGCGGCTCAAGGCCGAAGTCATCGGCAAGGACACCAAGGTCGATCTCGCSGTGCTGCGGGTGAAGCACGACAAGCCGCTGCCCTCCGTGAAGTTCGGCGATTCCGACAAGATGCGGATCGGCGACCCGGTGATGGCGATCGGCAACCCGTTCGGCCTCGGCGGCTCGGTCTCGTCGGGCATCATCTCGGCCCGCAACCGCGACATCAGCCAGGGGCCGTACGACACCTATATCCAGACCGACGCGGCCATCAACAAGGGCAATTCCGGCGGCCCGCTGTTCAACATGGCCGGCGAGGTCATCGGCATCAACACGGCGATCCTGTCGCCGACCGGCGGCTCGGTCGGCATCGGCTTCGCCGTGCCGGCCGCGCTGGCGGCGAACGTGGTCGAGCAGTTGCGCGAATTCGGCGAGACCCGCCGCGGCTGGCTCGGCGTGCGCATCCAGAGCATCGACGACGCCACCGCGGATGCGCTGGGGCTGGGCACGGCGCGCGGCGCGCTGATCGCCGGCGTCGACGAGAAGGGCCCGGGCAAGCCGGCCGGCCTCGAGACCGGCGACGTGATCACCAAGTTCGACGGCAAGGACGTGAAGGATTCGCGCGATCTGCCGCGCATCGTCGCCGCGACGCCGGTCGGCAAGGACGTGCCGGTCACGATCGTCCGCAAAGGCAAGGAAGAGATCAAGACGGTCAAGCTCGGCCGCCTCGAAGATGGCGAGAAAGTCCAGACCGCCTCCGCCAGCAAGCCCACTCCGGAAGCGGCGAAGCCGGCGGTGACCAGCGCGCTCGGCCTCGAACTCTCGGCCCAGAACGACGAGCTCAGGAAGCGCTATTCGATCAAGGACGGGCTGAAGGGCGTCGTCGTGACGAAGGTCGATCCGAACTCGAACGCCGCCGACAAGCGCATCATGGTCGGCGAGCTGATCGTCGAGGTCGGGCAGGAGCCGGTCAACACGCCGGACGAGCTGACCAAGCGCCTCGATGCGCTGAAGAAGGAGGGCAAGAAGTCCGCCCTTCTGCTGGTTTCCAACGGCCAGGGCGAGGTCCGCTTCGTCGCGGTGGCGATGAACTGACCGGTCCCTGACAGGTCGAGATCGAGGGCGGCCCGGCGGGCCGCCCTTTTTGTTTGGCGCCCGCGCTTTGCGGGCATGCCGCCGATCCCGTCTTTGCGATGGCGCATCCGGCTCGCGGCTGGCACCTTGCGCGCCTTCGGCCATGGCAAGACGGGCCCGGCTCCGGCCGGTGAGCAGCGACATGAAGATCAGCGATATTTCCTTCGTCACCACCGACTGGTCGGCCGTGCCGGCCGAGCGCCATGCCGGCGATGCCGGGGAGGCGATCTGGCGCGTCCAGTATTTCGGACCGGAGGAGAACCGCATCCGGGTGCGGATGGTCGAGTATTCGGCCGGCTACGTCGCCGATCACTGGTGCTCGAAAGGCCACATCATCCTGTGCCTGGAAGGCGAGATGGAGACGACGCTGGAAGATGGCCGCGTCATGCCGCTCAAGGCCGGCATGAGCTATCAAGTCGCCGATGGCGCCGAGGCGCACCGCTCGCAGACGAAGACGGGCGCGAAGCTCTTCATCGTCGATTGATCAGCGCCTGACGATCTCGCCGCCGGTATAGCCCTGGGCGTAGAGCAGGGCGGTGAGATCGGCGTGCTCCAGCCGGGCATCGGCCGCGGCCGCGACAGCGGGCTTGGCACGGAAGGCGACGCCGAGGCCGGCCTCGCCGAGCATGGCGAGGTCGTTGGCGCCGTCGCCGACCGCAAGCGTCTGCTCGGGTCGGAGGCCGAAGCGGCTGCGCAGTTCGACGAGCGAATCGAGCTTGGCCTGCTTGCCGAGGATCGGGTCGGCGACCTCGCCGGTCAGGATGCCGTCCTGCGCCAGCAGCACGTTCGAGCGGTGCTCGTCGAAGCCGATGGCGGCGCTGATCGGACCGGTGAAGACGGTGAAGCCGCCGGAGACCAGGGCGGTGTAGGCGCCGTTGGCGCGCATCGTATGGACGAGCTCGTAGCCGCCCGGTGTCAGGGTGATGCGGTCGCGGATGATCTCGTCGACCACCGACAGCGGCACGCCCTTCAGCAAGGCGACGCGTTCGCGCAGCGCCGGYTCRAAGGCGATCTCGCCGCGCATGGCGCGCTCGGTGATGGCTGAGACGAGATCCTTCAGCCCGACACAGGCGGCGAGCTCGTCGATGCATTCCTGGCCGATCATCGTCGAATCCATGTCGGCAAGGAACAGGGCCTTGCGGCGGCTCGCTTCGGGCTGGACGATGACGTCGATCGCCACATCTTCCAGCGCGGTCCGGATTTCGGCTTCGAGCTTGCGCGCGTCGGTTCCATCCGCGAAGAGATCGGCGGCGATGGCGCCGTCCAGCGTTGCTGTGCGATGGATGCCCGGCACTGCGCGGGCGAGGTGTGCGAGCAGGGCCTCGCCGACGAGCGCCTGGCCATGGGCGGAAACAAGTGTCGCGACGAGCATGTGAGGACCGGTGACGCAGGCGGAAGAGACGATCAGGGCGGTGCTCATCGCAGGTCCGACCGCCAGCGGCAAGTCCGCGCTCGCCATCGAGATCGCCCGGCGGCTGGACGGCGTCGTGGTCAACGCCGATTCCATGCAGGTCTATGCCGATCTGCGCATCCTCTCCGCCCGCCCGAGCGAGGCCGAGGAGGCGCTCGCGCCGCACCGGCTCTACGGCCATGTCGACGGTGCCGTGAATTACTCGGCGATGCGCTATGCGGCGGATGTCGCGGCCTTGCTGCCGCAGCTTTGGGAGCAGGGCAAGCTGCCGATCCTGGTGGGGGGAACGGGGCTCTACTTCAAAGCGGTGACCGAGGGCTTCTCGGCGATGCCGCCCGTGCCGGAGGCGGTGCGCTCCGCCTTCCGAGCGCGAGCGGAGGGCGCCGCGACCGAGGCGCTGCATGCCGAGCTTGCCGCTCTCGATCCCCTCATGGCCGACCGGCTGCGGCCGTCGGACCGGCTGCGGATCATGCGTGCCATCGAGGTACATCTGGCGACCGGGCGTTCGCTGGCGAGCTTCCAGGGCGAGCGCGAGCCGGGACCTCTCGACGGCATGGCGCTGCTACGCCTGTTCGTCAGCCCGTCGCGTGAGGACGTGCGCGCCCGGATCGACCGGCGCTTCGAGGCGATGATGGCGGCAGGCGCGCTGGAGGAGGTTGCGCGGCTGCGGGAGCGGGGGCTCGATCCGCTCCTGCCGATCATGCGCGCTCATGGCGTGCCGGGTCTGATCGCGCATCTCGACGGCGAAATCTCGCTGGAGGAGGCGATTGTGCGCGGGCAGGCCGACACGCGCGCCTATTCCAAGCGGCAGGTGACATGGTTCCGGCACCAGATGGCGGGCTGGCAGGCGGTGGCGCCGGAGGCCGCGCTGGAGACGGCGCTCGCCGGCCTGAAACGCTGAACTCAGGCCGCGACGGCGGCGATCGTGCTCGCCTCGGCGATGCCGATCCGGTTCCGGCCCTCGCTCTTGGCACAGTAGAGCGCCTGGTCGGCGCGCTCCATCAGCATGGCGAGCTGCTCTTCCGACTGGCGTGTCGCGATGCCGTAGCTGGCAGTGACCTTGAGTTCGAGCGTCTCGGAAACGGGCAAAGCGCGGCTCGCCAGCGCGTCCTGGATCTGGCGCGTCTTGGCCACCGCCTCGGTCCCGCCGGCGCCGCGCAGCAGAATGGCAAATTCCTCGCCGCCGACGCGGGCGACGAGGTGGCGCTCGCCGCGCAGCAGCCCGAGCAGCATATCGGCGAAGGCACGGATGACGGCGTCTCCCGCCGCATGGCCGTGGGAGTCGTTGACCTGCTTGAAATGGTCGAGATCGACGATGATGAGCGAGATGTCGGCATCCTCGCTCGCACCCGTCGCCATCGCCGCATGGGCGCGTTCGGTGAAGGAGCGGCGGTTGAGGAGAGCGGTCAGCGGATCGGTCTCGGCGAGGCGCCGCAGTTCCTTTTCGCGTTCCTCGCGATAGCCGATCTCTTCGGACAGGGCCCGGCGCGTCGCCCGCTCCCGGCCGATCTCGAGCGCGAGCGTCGCGGCGCGCAGTTGCAGGGTCTGGTTGGCGACGGTGAGGTCGGTGATGTCGGTCAGCGTCATGAGGAGCCCGTCGCCGAGGGGGGCGACCGCGAGCCTCAGCCAGGTCGTGCGCTCGCCAAGGGCGAAGGCGGTTTCGAAGGTGTCGGCGCGCTGATGCTGCATCGCGTGGAGGCAGCGGCGCCAGAGCGTCGGGTCGCTGAGGAAGGGCAGGCCCTCCCGACCCTCGCAATCCAGCAGGCAGGCACCGGGCCGTCCGGCCAGTTCGGCCGCCCGTGCATTTGCCGTGACGATGACCGTGCGGTCGATGCCGCCATCATCGTCGCGGATGGCGCGCAGCGCGACGATGCCGCTCGGTGAGTTGTCCAGCACCGCATTGAGCAGGTCCTCGCGGAACTGCAACGGGCGGCTGAAGGCGACCACCACGTCCCGTCCGTCTTGCGCGATGGTGGGGAGCAGGAGGCGCTCCCACAGCGCGACGCGGGTGATCGGCTTGGAACGGTGGATGGTGTAGAGCGGCTTGCGCTCCGAGCGCGCGCGTTCGGCGCAGTCGCGCGTGAATGTCGCGACCTGCGGCCGCATCGCGGCCAATGTCTCGCCCAGCCGCGAGCCGCCGACATAGCGCACGATCTCGCGGCCGTAATGGATCCAGCGATAATCACCGTCATCGGTCGGCTCGAGGATGACCAGGTCCTCGCCGAAGGCCGGCATGATTTCGGCGATGAAGTCTTCGTAGGCGACGGGCCGGCCGTTGCGACCATGGAACGCGAACCGGTCGAGCAGCTTCGCGATCTCGGGCGCATGGGCGCGGGCTGCRATGTTTTCGGTATGGACTTCGTGGTACATAGCCGTCCCGGTTCGAGCGGGCGC
>NZ_JBFRDQ010000098.1:0-20105 GCF_052113865.1 Allobosea sp. TAB14
GAAAGCGCCCGGAGAGTCAAGTCCGTAAAGCCGTGGAAAGATTGCCGAATCGGCTTGCCGTAACGATTTTTTTCTTCCGTGGCGGCGCGTGGCGAGGCGGCAACAGGGGGGCTTGAAGCCAACAAAAAAGCCCGGCGTCGAGCCGGGCTTTTAAACGATGCGATGCGGTCCGCGAAGGTGGCTCAGGAGGCCAGCGCGCCGATGCGATGGGCGAGACGCGAAACCTTGCGCGAGGCGGTGTTCTTGTGAACCACGCCCTTCTGCGCGGCGCGCATGATCTCGGGCTGGGCAGCCTTGAGCGCCTCGGCCGCGGCGGCCTTGTTGCCCGTGGCGATCGCCTCTTCGACCTTGCGCAGGAAGGTGCGCATGCGCGAGCGGCGGTTCTTGTTGACCTCGGTGCGCCGCGCGATCTTGCGCGTGGCCTTCTTGGCCGACGTCGTATTGGCCATCCAAACGTCCTCGTCTTCATCACGGTCCGTCGCCTGGCGTTGAGCCGGCGGTTCTGACCGCTACCTTGCTGGAAACACGTGAGCGGCGGCCGAGCTTGCGCGGGCCGCCGCGAGTGGTGGGGCTATAATCGCTCGCGCGGCCGCCGTCAACGCGGAATCCGCGTGAGCTTTACCATGAGGCTCACACTGACGGCGCGATGAAGCGGGCGAAGCTCGCCAGATCGACATTGCCACCGGAGAGAATGACGCCGACGCGCCGCCCTTCGACGGGCACGGCGCCGGTGAAGGCCGCCGCCGCAGCGAGGCAGCCGGTCGGCTCGACGACGAGCTTCATGCCCCGGATTGAGCGCCTTCGCCGCGAGCGCCGCGCCGGCGAGCAGCCCGCCGCCGCCGAGCGGCACGATCAGGATGTCGAAGGGGCCGGCATCCTCGATCAGCTCCTTCGTCGCCGTGCCCTGGCCGGCGATGACATGGGGATGGTCGTAAGGGGGGATGATCGTCAGCCCGCGCTCGCTGGCGAGGCGATCCCCGATGGCGAGCCGATCCTGCGTATAGCGGTCATAGCGCACGACCTGCCCGCCATAGCCCTCCGTTGCCGCCACCTTCGCGGCTGGCGCGTCGTTCGGCATGATGATCGTGGTCGGCACGCCCAAGAGCTGGCCCGCATAGGCGATGGCCTGGGCATGGTTGCCGGAGGAGAAGGTGACGACGCCGGCCTTCTTCTGCGCGGGTGAGAGCGAGGCGATGGCGTTGTAGCCGCCGCGGAACTTGAAGGCGCCCATGCGCTGCAAATTCTCGGGCTTGAAGACCAGGCTCGCATTCGTCCGCCGGTTGGCGGTGGCGGAGCTCATCGCCGGCGTGTGGTGGGCGATGCCCTTCAGCCGCTCGGCCGCCGCCTCGACATCGGCATAGGTCGGGAGGGACGGTCCGGTCTGGGCGTTCATGGCGGGAAATCCTGCTGGCGAAAGACGTGTGCTATCTGCCAGCAGGAGCGCCGGTCCATCAAGGCGGGGCCGCTCGACGCCGCCATGCGGCAGGCGATGGCCGGTTGCTCAGGCGTTCCTGAAATCCGGCTTCCGCTTCTCGGCGAAGGCGGACATGCCTTCCTTCTGGTCGGCGGTGGCGAAGAGCGAGGAGAAGACGCGGCGCTCGAAGCGCAACCCCTCCTGAAGGGTTACCTCGAAAGCGCGCTCGACCGCCTCCTTCGCCATCAGCACGGAGGGCAGCGACTTCGTGGCGATCGCCTCGGCCGCCTTCAGCGTCTCGGTCAGCAGGTCGGCGAGCGGCACGACGCGCGCGRCGAGTCCGGAGCGCTCGGCTTCCTCGGCATTCATCATCCGGCCGGTGAGGATCAGGTCCATCGCCTTGGCCTTGCCCACCGCCCTTGTCAGGCGCTGCGTGCCGCCGGCGCCGGGGATGACGCCAAGATTGATCTCGGGCTGGCCGAACTTCGCGTTATCCGCCGCGATGATGAAGTCGCACATCATGGCAAGCTCGCAGCCGCCGCCCAGCGCGAAGCCCGCGACCGCCGCGATGATCGGCTTCTTGCGCCGGCCGATCCGGTCCCAGTCCTCGAACTTGTCGTCGAGATAGGTGCCCGGGAAGGTGCGGCCATGCATCTCCTTGATGTCGGCGCCGGCAGCGAAGGCCTTTTCCGAGCCGGTCATGACGATGCAGCCGATGCCGTCATCCCGGCCGAAGCCGTCGAGCGCCGCATTGATATCGTCGATGAGCTGGCCGTTCAGCGCGTTCAGCGCCTGCGGTCGGTTGAGCGTGATCAGCCCGACCTTGCCCTTCGTCTCGACGAGAATGGTCTCATAAGCCATGGCGGCCTCCCGGATGGTCCTGCTCCGCCAGCTTTAGCGAGCGGCGCGAGAGCGGTCCATGCGCGTTGCGCACATCCGCGCATTCGCTGTCTCCCCCAGCGCGTCATGCTCGGGCTTGACCCGAGCATCTCGTGCAAGAGGAGGCTCCAGTGTCACTTCCGGCCGGAGATTCTCGAGTCAAGCCCGAGAATGACGCGTGTCTCTACCGCCTCGGCTGGCAGCTCTCGCAATAAAACGTCGAGCGGCCCGACTGCACTAGGCGCTTCACCAGCTTGCCGCAGCCGGGCGTGACGCAGGTCTCGCCCTCGCGGTCATAGACCTTGAAACGGTGCTGGAAATAGCCGAGCGAGCCGTCGGCATGGGCGAAGTCGCGGAGCGTCGAGCCCCCGGCCGCGACGGCCTCCTCCAGCACCTCGCGGATGATGCGGGCGAGCTCATGCGCCTTCTCGCGCGGCCGCCCCGTCGGCGTCGCGATCGTTCCGGCTTCCGCCTCTGGATGGAGCCCGGCCCGGAACAGCGCCTCGCAGACATAGATATTGCCGAGGCCCGCCACGAGCCGCTGGTCGAGCAGCGCGGCCTTCAAGGGCGCGAACTTCCCCGCGAACAGCTTCGCCAGCGTCTCGCCGGAGAGTTCGTTGCCGAGCGGCTCGATGCCCATCCCGGCGAAATGCTTCGATGTCGCCAGTTCGGCGCGGGGAACGAGATCCATGAAGCCGAAGCGGCGCACGTCATTATAGGTGACGCGCGCGCCCGTCCCCATCTCGAACACGACATGGTCGTGGATCAGATGCCGGCCGATATCGTTGTAGTAGCTGCCGGGTTCGGTCGGCGGCGTTCCGGGCGCCTCGACGATGAAGCGCCCGCTCATACCCAGATGCATCACGAGCGCCGCGCCGTCGTCGAGATCGGCGATCAGGTATTTCGCTCGCCGCGACAGGGCCTCGATCCGCCGGCCTGTCAGGCGCTCAGTGAAGCGCTCCGGCAGGGGAAAGCGCAGGTTCGGCCGGCGCAGCTCGACGCGTGCGAAGCGCTCGCCCAGCATGGCGGGCTCCAGCCCGCGCCGGACGGTTTCGACCTCGGGGAGCTCCGGCATATCAGCGACCTCAAATAAAGCCTGCGTCGAGAGGGCCCGCGACAAGCCCGCCGCCTTTGGCTATTGATCGGCTCAGGCGAATACAAGACAGATTTGCACAAGGCCGGCCCGACCGTGACAGCAGCTTCCGACACCACCCATTTCGGCTTCGAGACGGTGAAGCTCGCCGAGAAACAGGCCAAGGTCGACGACGTCTTCCACAAGGTCGCAGACCGTTACGACCTGATGAACGACATGATGTCGGGCGGGCTGCACCGGGCCTGGAAGAGCGCGCTGCTGACCGCGATCAACCCACCGAAGGATCGGGCCTTCCATCATCTCGACGTGGCCGGCGGCACGGGCGACGTCGCCTTCTCGGTGCTGGAGGCCGGCGGCCCGCTGACTGATGTTACCGTGCTCGACATCAACGCGGACATGCTGCGCGTCGGGCGCGAGCGGGGCGAGAAGCGCTTCCCGGATAATGATCGCATCCGCTTCGTCCAGGGCAATGCCGAGGAACTCGGCCTGCCGGACGGTCATTTCGACTGCTACACCATCGCCTTCGGCATCCGGAACGTGCCGCGCATCGACAAGGCCTTGGCCGAGGCCTATCGCGTGCTGAAGCGCGGCGGGCGCTTTCTCTGCCTCGAATTCAGCCATGTCGACGTGCCCCTGCTCGACAAGATCTACGAGGCCTATTCCTTCAAGGTCATCCCGCCGATGGGCCGGATGGTCACCGGCGAGGCCGAGCCCTACCAGTATCTCGTCGAATCGATCCGCAAATTCCCGAAGCCGCAGGCCTTCGCCAACATGATCGAGGATGCCGGCTTCCGCCGGGCGAAGTTCACGGCCATGACCGGCGGCGTCGTGGCGCTGCATTCCGGCTGGAAGCTGTGATGCTGGCTGCGGCGGCATGATCTCCTCCTTCTTCCACATGCTGCGCGGCGTGCGCGTTGGCTTCGTGCTGGCGCGCGAGGGTGCGCTGGCACTGGTCGACCCCTCCGTGCTGCCGCCGCTGGCGCGGGGCCTGATCCGCGTCGGCCGGCTGATCGAGCGGCGCGGCGCGGGCTCTTCCGCAACGCGGCTCGCGGCGGCGCTGACCCGGCTCGGCCCCTCCTATGTCAAGTTCGGCCAGTTCCTCGCGACCCGGCCGGACGTCGTCGGCATGAAGATCGCCGAGGATCTGTCCGCCCTGCAGGACCGGATGCCGGCCTTTTCGATGGCAGAGGCGCGCGCCATCGTCGAGGCTGCGCATGGCGTGCCGCTGGAGACGCTGTTTCCCGAGTTCAGCGAGCCGGTCGCGGCCGCCTCGATCGCGCAGGTCCATCGCGCCCGGCTGAAGGATGGCCGCGAGGTTGCGGTGAAAATCCTCCGGCCGGGCATCCGCGACCGCTTCAACCGCGATCTCGCCGCGATGCGCTTCGGCGCCGAGCAGGCCGAGGCGCGCTCGGCCGAGGCACGCCGTCTGCGCTTCACCGGCGTGGTCGAGACCTTGGCGCGCTCGGTCGCGATGGAGATGGACCTCAGGCTCGAGGCCGCCGCCCTCTCCGAATTCGCCGAGAAYACCARGGAMGAYRCCGATTTCCGCGTSCCGRAGCCGGAYTGGCAGCTSACSGCGCGSGAGRTGCTSGTCGACGAATGGATCGACGGCRTTCGCCTCTCCGATGTCGAGGGCCTGCGCGCCGCCGGCCACGACCTGCCGGAGCTGGCCCGCAAGATCATCCAGTCCTTCCTGAAGCAYGCGATCCGCGACGGTTTCTTCCATGCCGACATGCATCCCGGAAACCTCTTCGTCGATGCCGAAGGCCGGCTCGTCGCGGTCGATGGCGGCATCATGGGCCGGCTCGGCCTGAAGGAGCGGCGCTTCCTCGCGGAAATCCTGCTCGGCTTCATCACCCGCGACTACACGCGCGTCGCGCAGGTGCATTTCGAGGCGGGCTATGTCCCCGCCCATCACGATGTCGCGGATTTCGCCCAGGCGATCCGCGCCGTCGGCGAGCCGATTCACGACAAGCGCGCCGACCAGATCTCGATGGCCAAGGTCCTGACCCTGCTCTTCGAGATCACCGGCATGTTCGACATGGCGACGCGCACCGAGCTCGTCATGCTGCAGAAGACCATGGTGGTGGTCGAGGGCGTGGCGCGCTCGCTCGATCCGCATCTCGATATGTGGGGCACGGCCGACCCCGTCGTGCGCAGCTGGATCACCCATAATCTCGGGCCGATCGGCAAGCTGGAGGAGGCCGGGCGCGGCGCCCGCTCCCTGCTCGGCTCGCTGGCGGCGCTGCCCGACACGGTCGTTCGGGCCGAGCGCGTCCTCGGGCAGCTGGAAGACGCCTCGCGCCACGGTTTTGCGCTCGACGAGCGCAGCGTCGCCGCGATCGGCCGAGCCGAGGCGCAGCGCAATCGCTGGGGCACGGCGGCGCTCTGGGTGATCGCGGCACTGGTCGCCTACGGCGTGTTCGGCTAGGTCAAGCCTCAGCCGTCATTCTCGGGCGAAGCACAGCTTCGACCCGAGAATCTCTCGCAGGAAGAGGCGCCTTTCCGTCCTGAGATGCTCTGCGCCGCGATCGTGCCCGATTCCATGTCGACGGCGATGGCGCGCGACAGGTTGATGCGGCGGCGCTCCTTGGTCCAGCGCAGCTCCCAGTTGCGGTCGTCCTGCGTCACGACGGTGCCGGTGCGCAGCCGCTGCTTCAGCGTATCGCCCTTCTCGCCGGTGATGTCGGCTGCGGCCTGCTGCAGCGCGACCTGCACCTCGGCCAGGGCCGGGATCGGGATGTCCGGCGGCACCAACTCGTCCAGGATGCCGTCCTGCCGGAGATAGGCATGGGCGAGGACGTAGTCGCCGATGATCTGCGTCTGGCGCAGGCCGCCGCAATGGCCGACCATCAGCCAGCAATTGGGGCGCAGCACCGCCAGATGGTCGGTGATGTTCTTCGCATTGGACGGGCCGACGCCGATATTGACCAGGGTGACGCCGTCGCCATCCTTCCGGATCAGGTGATAGGCCGGCATCTGGAAGCGGTGCCAGGGCGCCGACATCACCCGCTCGGCCGCCGAGACGTCGACGCCGTCGCGGTCGATGCGAATGCCGCCGGGCGCGACCAGCGCCTCGGCCGTGCCGGCCTCGATCTCGGCCAGGCCCAGCCGGACGAACTGGTCGACATAGCGATGGTAGTTGGTCAGCAGCACCCAGGGCTGCACCGCCCGCCAGTCGGTGCCGGTGTAATGCACCAGCCGGCGCAGCGAATAGTCGACGCGCACCGCGTCGAAGAGCGAAAGCGGCCGCGGCTCGCCCTCGACGATGTCGAAGGTGCCGTCGGCGATCTCGTCCCCGACCAGCGCGAGCAGCGGGGTCGGGAAATAGCGCGCGAGCTCGGCGGCGGTGATCTTGCCGCGCCCCAGCTCGTCGCCACCTTCGAGCGCATAG
The DNA here is from genome assembly GCF_052113865.1 of Allobosea sp. TAB14. Taxonomy (NCBI): domain Bacteria; kingdom Pseudomonadati; phylum Pseudomonadota; class Alphaproteobacteria; order Hyphomicrobiales; family Alloboseaceae; genus Allobosea; species Allobosea sp. TAB14. The sequence goes on from NZ_JBFRDQ010000098.1 coordinate 6,781, forward strand.
GGATAGGGGATTTCCTGCTGGCTGATGCCGGTCTCGATCATCGCGCCGTATTCGGCGACGAGCGGCTTGAGCTGGTCGAGCAGATAGCTCCTGAACTCGGCCGGCTGGGTCACTGTGGTCGAGTAGATGCCCGGCGCGGCGAATTTGGCGTAGCCGCGCCGCGTCGCCGCCGGCAGCTTGGAGGGCTCGTAGCTCACCCGCAGCATGGGGTAGCGATAGCGCTCCCGCTGCTCCGGGGTCGGCGGCTCTCCGGTCTCGAAGAAGCGCTGGAGATCGCTGCGCAGCGCGCCGCGCGCCTCCTCATAGAGCCGTTCGAGGCGGTCGATGGCGGCTTCGGGCGTCGCGGCGGTCTCGAAGCTCATGGGCGGCGGCATCCTTCTCTCCCGTCGGTTCTAACCATGCGCCCTCGGTCCTGACAACAACCGGCGGTCCGCCCCGCCAGATTGGGGGAAAGGACGGCTTGACGCGGGTGGAATTCGGCATTACTAAACCAATCAGTTAATTAACTGATTGGTTTCATAGATGTCGGCGGACCCGCTCAGCCTGACCTTCGCCGCCCTCGCCGACCCGACCCGCCGCGCCATCCTGGCCCGGCTGTCGCAAGGCGAGAGTTCGGTGAAGGAACTGGCCGAGCCCTTCGCGATGAGCCTGCCGGCCGTCTCCAAGCATCTGAAGGTGCTGGAGCGGGCCGGGCTGATCACGCGAGGGCGGGAGGCGCAGTGGCGACCCTGCCGGCTCGATCCCGGCCCGTTGCAGGACGTCTCGGAATGGCTGGAGCATTACAGCCGTTTCTGGGACCAGAGCCTGGGGCGGCTGGACGAGGTCCTGCGCGCGATCAAGGCGAAACCGCCGGGTGAACCGGGCGTTTGACGTCCAGATCTCTTCAATTGGATCAAAAGGCTTCTCGTCATGCTCAAGACAGCTCTCCTCAGCCTGCTCGGCCTCGTCGTGATCGCCGTCGCGGTGGTGCTGATCCTTGCCGCCCGCAAGCCCGACACCTTCCAGGTCACGCGCACGGCCACGATCAATGCGCCGCCGGAGCGGATCTATCCGCTCATCGCCGATTTCAAGGCCTGGGGCGCCTGGTCGCCCTGGGAGAAGAAGGATCCCGCCATGACGCGCAGCTATGGCGGGCCGGAAAGCGGGGTCGGCGCGACCTATGCCTGGGCCGGCGACAAGAATGTCGGCGAGGGCGGCATGCGCATCCTCGAGGCCAACCCGCCCGCCAGGATCGCGCTCAAGCTCGATTTTCTCAAGCCATTCGAGGCGCATAACGACGTTGTCTTCGCTCTCGCCCCGCAGGGCTCCGCGACGAATGTCACCTGGACCATGACCGGCCCGACGCCCTTCATCGGCAAGATCATGCATGTCTTCATGGATATGGACCGCATGGTCGGCGGCGATTTCGAATCCGGTCTGGCAGCGATGAAGGCGGCCGCCGAGCGGCCCGCCTGACGCCTGCCGCCGCAGGGCCGTCATCTCCCCAAAAAACATCATGAGGAAGGAAGCGACCGATGAATTCCGAACCGCAGAAGGAACATGAGTGGCTGCAGCAGCTCGTCGGCGAGTGGAGCGTCGAAATCACGGCCTCGATGGGGCCGGATCAGCCGCCCACCAACACGCAGGGCACGGAAACGGTCCGCTCGCTCGGCGGGCTCTGGACCCTCGGTGAAGGACAGGGCGTGTGCCCGGACGGTTCGCCCGTCACCAGCCTGATGACGCTCGGCTTCGACTCGGCCAAGGGGCGCTATGTCGGCAGCTTCATCGCCTCGATGATGTCGATGATCTGGCACTATGACGGCGCGCTCGACGCCGATCGCAAGGCGCTGGTTCTCGACACCGAAGGGCCGAGCATGGCCGGCGATGGGGCGATGGCGAAGTATCAGGACGTCATCACCTTCCTGTCGCCGGGCCACCGGACCCTGACCTCGCGCGCGCTCGGCCCGGACGGTCAGTGGACCGAGTTCATGTCAGCCCATTACCGCCGCAAGGCCTGAATCAAAGGAGGAGACGACGATGAAACTCTCGACTTATCTGATGTTCGGCGGCAATTGCCGCGAGGCCTTCACCCACTACGAGAAGGTACTCGGCGGCAAGATGCTCGCCATGATGGATCACACGGGTACGCCGGCCGAGGAGCACGTCCCGCCCGAATGGCGCGACAAGATCCTGCACGCCTGCCTGGAGATCGACGGCCAGATGCTGATGGCCTCGGACGCGCCGCCGGATCGCTCGGACGGCCCGATGCGCTCGGTTTCCGTCAGCGTCGGCGTGAAGACGCCGGAGGAGGCGGAACGCATCTTCGCAGGGCTCTCCGAAGGTGGCGCCAAGGTCACCATGCCGATGGCCGAGACCTTCTGGTCGCCGCGCTTCGGCATGCTGACCGACCGGTTCGGCACGAGCTGGATGGTCGGGGCGGAGATGCCGGCGGATCAGGCGAATTGCGGTTGACGCTGCCGGTTTCCTGAGGAAACACGCCCTCATCCGGGCTTGACCCGGGATCCATCGTGAGGCTCTGCGCTCTGTGATGGATCCCGGATCTGCGCGGCTTCGCCGCTTGTCCGGGATGACGGCGTGTTTCCGAGCCGCCTCTACGAGCGCCCGCCGTCGACCGAGAGTACCTGCCCGCTGATCCAGCCGGCCTGCTCGCTCAGGAAGAACAGCGTCGCGTTGGCGATATCCTCGGGCGTGCCGAGCCGGCGGGTGTGGATGCTCTCGACCAGCCGCTTCTGGCCCTCTGGCCCATAGCTCTGCCATTGCCGCTCGGTCGCGGGGTTGGAGCGGACGAAGCCGGGCGCCACCGAATTCACCGTGATGCCATGCGGGCCGAACTCCCAGGCGAGCTGCTTCGTCAGCCCGACCAGAGCGTGCTTGGCGCTGGCATAGGCCTGAATGCCGGTGAGGCTCGGGCGCAGGCCCGCGCCCGACGAGATCGTGACGATGCGGCCATAGCCGGCCCGTCGCATCACCGGAGCCGCAGCTTGTGCCAGGAAGAAGGCGGCATCGACATTGGCGGCGAAGATGGCGCGCCAATCCTCTTCCGAGATGTCCTCGATCGGCCGGCCGACCTGCCCGCGCACGCCGCCGGCGGCATGGACCAGGAGATCGAGCCCGTCATCGGCGGAGGCGATGCTATGGACCAGAGCCTGCGCCGCCTCGGGCGAGCCAAGATCGACAGCATGGGCGGTCGCGCCGAGGCTCCGGGCGGTCTCTTTGACGCCATCCGCATCGATGTCGGCGAGATGGACACGCGCGCCGGCCTCTGCCAGCGCCGTGGCAATGGCGCGCCCGATGCCCTGGGCGGCGCCGGTGACGAGGGCTACGCGGCCGTCGAAACGGATCTGCATCGGTCGATCAGCACCTTCAGCGTCTCGAAGGCCATCGGGCGGCGGCCTTCCTCGATGTCGTGGATGAGCGAGACCAGGGTCTCCAGCGCCGGCGTCGCGACGCCGGCCTCGCGTCCGAGCGTGGCGATGATGCCGATCTGCGGATCGACCTCGGTCCTGCGCTTGCGCACCGCAAGGTCACGCCAGATGCCGGAATGGGTCTTGGCCGTCCGCGAGGTGTAGTCGGCGAGCCATGCGATCGTCGCGACCTGCGGCCCCTCGGGCGCGCCCGGCGCGAACACCATCGGGTCGAATTCGCCGAAGCCGAGCGAGGTGATGCCGCGCTTGCTCGCCACCGCGCCGACTTCGCGGCCAAGCGCGAGCCAGACCGGCAGGCGCTGCGGGTCGGCGAAGTTCGCCGACATCGAATCGTCGGTCAGGGCCGTGGCGAACAGCATCGCGCCGTAGGCGAGCTTGCCCCAGAGATAGCCCCAGATGTTGTCGGTCAGGATCGAATCCGGCTCGAACAGCTTGAGCAGGCGGTGCATCTCGGCCGCGCGCTCGCTGACGGAGCCGTCGATCTCGCCCACGACCACGGCGCCGCGATTGCCATAGAGAATCTCGCCGTCGCCCAGCCAGTCGGCCCCGAAATTGACGAAGCAGCCGAGCGTGCGCCGCTCGCCGACCGCCCTGGCGATGGCGAGCTCGTTGAGCCCGTTCTGGGCGGAGAGCACGAAACCGTCCTCGGCCAGATGCGGCTTCAGCGCGGCGAGCGCGGCCTCGGTCGCCCCGGCCTTCACGGCGAGCACGATGCGGCGATAGCGGCCGTCCAGCTCCTGCGGCGTCACGGCCGGCACCACCTGCCGGAATTCGGCAACCGGTCCGGTGGTCGAGAGCCCCCGCGTTCGGCAGGCCTCGACATGGCCGGGTACGACATCGACGAGGAGCACAGGCACGCCGGCCCGCGCCCAATAGGCGCCGAGCGTCCCGCCGATCGCGCCGGCGCCCCAGATCAGGATCGGTTCGCTCATCCGCGCCGGCTCATCAGGCCTGCCCGACCATCTCGACATCGCCATGGGTGGCGACGTGCAAAAGCCCGTCCGACGTCACCCAGCCGCGATACATGCCTTCAGTGTTGTAGGGCGCGACGATCGTGCCGTCGGCGCCGACAGCCACCAGCCCGGCGCCGATCTTGTGGTCGGAAAGCTCGCCCAGAACCTCCTGCGTCGCCTGTTCCAGCGTGAGGCCCTTATAGGCGACCAGGGATGCGATCTCGTGMCCGACGCAGTAGCGGATGAARTAYTCGCCCTTGCCSGTRCCSGAGACSGCRCARCGCCCGTCGCGSGCATAGGTGCCGGCGCCGATGATCGGCGAATCGCCGACGCGCCCGGCCGGCTTGTTGGTGTAGCCGCCGGTCGAGGTCGCGGCGGCGAGATGGCCCTGCGCGTCGCAGGCGACGGCGCCGACCGTGCCGTGCTTCTCGGCCTCGCTGGCTTCGGAAGCCGTGCCGACGATTTCGCGGATCTTCATCGAGGCGAGGTTCTTACGTCGCCGCTCGGTCGAGAAATATTCGTTGGGGACGGTGTCGACGCCCTCATGCTCGGCGAAGACGTCGGCGGCCGGACCGGCCAGCAACAGCGGATCGCCGCGCAACATCAACGCCTTGGCCGCGACGATCGGATTGCGGATGTGCTTGGCGGCGCAGATCGCGCCGGCAGCGAGCGTCGCCCCATCCATGATCGAGGCGTCAAGTTCATGCTCGCCATCGGCGTTGAAGGCGGCGCCGTGGCCGGCATTGAAATGCGGCGAATCCTCCATGACGCGCACGGCGGCCTCGACGGCGTCCACCGCCGGCCCACCCTTGGCGAGGATGGTCCAGCCGGCGCGCAACGCGCCGGCGAGGTCGGAGCGGGCCTGCGCCCATTCGGCTTCGGTCATCTCGGCCTTCGGCAAGGTGCCGCAGCCGCCGTGGATGGCGAGAGCAAGTGTCATGAAAGAGGTTCCGTCGAAGTGATCTGGTCCGTCCCGGCCGGCACGGGGCCGGCCGGGAGGCGGAGGCGAAGGGTCACTTCTTAACAGGCTTGATGTCCATCGCCAGCGTGTCCTCGTCGACGCGCGGCGCGATGGTGACCTTGTCCTTCTGCATCGCCCAGGCAGAGCCGACGGCCGTGATCGGCAGGCGCGGCCGGTCCTTGGCGACGATCGCGGCGACATCCGAGAGCATCTTGTTGCGCTTGGCCTCGTCCATCTCGATGGCCGCGTCCTCGATCAGCTTGTCGACCTGCGGGTTGGCGTAGTTCTGGACGTTGAAGGCGCCGAGCTTCTTGGCCGGGTCGTTCGAATGCACCAGCGAGGACAGCGTGTAGTTGGCCTCGCCCGTCAGCGTGCCCCAGCCGGACATCGACATGGAGAAATCCCCGCGCAGCCGGGCCGGGAAGAAGACGGCGCCGGGCTGGGCGTTGGCGTTCACCTCGATGCCGATGCGCGCCAGCATCTGGGCGATCGAGGTGCCGACCTGCCGGTCGCCGGGCAGGCGGTCATTGGTGAAGGAGAAGGTGACCYTGAAGCCGTTGGGGTAGCCGGCCTCCTCCATCAGCTTCTTCGCTTTGGCGAGGTCGGGCTTCAGCGCCGGCAGCTCCTTGTTGAAGCCGGCGATGGTCGGCGTCACCAGCTGGTTGGCCGGGGCGCCCAGCCCTTCCATGGCGATCTCGGCGAGCGCCGGCCGGTCGATGGCGAGGTCGATCGCCTCGCGCACCCGGACGTCCTGCATCGGGTTCTTCGGCAGGGGCGAGCCGTCCTTGGCGCTGACCTGCGGGGACTTGTCCCGCATGTCGAGCTCCATGTTGAAGAGATAGACGCTTTCGATGGTGGTGACGGTGAGCTTCGGGTCGCGCTTGAGCGTCGGCACGTCGGAAGCCGGCGCGCGCACGATGATGTCGACCTGGCCCGCCTTGAGCTGCGCGACGCGGGCGGCGTCGTTCGGCAGTTCCTTGCGCACGACCTTGGCCCAGGGCTCCTTCGGGCCCCAATAGCCATCGAAGCGCTCGAGCACGAGCTGGTCCTTCGGCGTCCAGGACACGAAYTTRTAGGGGCCGGTSCCGATCGCGGCCTTGCCGGAGTTGAACGCCTCGTTGGCATTGTCCTTGGTCAGGCCGGCGGCCGCCTTGTGCGAGACGATGAAGAGGCGGATGAAGTCGTTCGGCAGGTTCGGCGCGGGCCCGTCGGTGACGACCTGCACCGTCAGCGGATCGACGATCTTCACCTCCTTGACGCGGCGGACATAGATCGTCGTCGGGTTCGGGCCGGCGACGACCGGAATGCGCTCGATCGAGAACTTCACGTCCTCCGCCGTGAAGTCCGAGCCGTCATGGAACTTGACGCCGGGGCGCAGCTTGAACTCCCAGACATTGGGCTCGATCGCCTTCCAGCTCGTGGCGAGCCGCGGTTCGAGCTGGAGCTTGTCGCCCGACCAGATCAGCGTGTCGAAGACCTGCTTCAGCGCCTCGGCATGGGTGCCGGTCGCGGTGAAGTGCGGGTCGATCGATTCCGGGCCGGCGCGGACGCCGATCGTCAGCGTCTGGGCCAGCGCGCCGGTCGAGACGGTGGCGCCGAGCAGGGCGGCGAAGGCGGCGAGACGAAAGCTGCGTGCCAGATTCATCATGGATCCCCTGTTGTTGGCGTTGATGTCGTCTAGAGTTCTTGCGGCCAGTCGGGCGAGGCGATGACGAGCTTGTCCATTAGCGTGCGGAGCTGGCGCTGCTCTTCGGAGCTGAGGCAGGCGAGCATGGCCTGCTGCTGCTCCACCATCAGCGGCATGGTCTCGTCGAAGATCTTGCGGCCGGCCGGGGTCAGATGCAGCACGTAGCTGCGCAGATCGGCCGGGTCGCTTTCGCGCTTCAGGAGGCGTCGCTGCAGCAGCTTCTGGATCGCGCGCGAGAGCGTGTTCTTCGGCAGGCCGGCCGAGGCGACGATGTTCTTCGCCGCCACGCCCTCCTTGAGGCCGACCGCATAGAGCGCGACGAAATCCGGCCGGACCAGGCCGTAGCGCGTCTCGATCCAGCGATAGACCGGGTCGTTGAAGCGGAAGGCGACGAAGTTCAGCCGGAAGGACAGCCAGYAGGGGTTTTCCCAGAGCTTGGTCACGATCAGGGGATCGAGCGCGCCCAGCGCCGCTTCGCGTGCGGGATCGACAGGCGAAAGGGGGCTCGGAGAGCGGCTCATGACGGCTGTCTCTTCGGTCAAATTAGTTCCAGATGGAACTTGACCGTATCTTGGGACGGAGTCAAGGGTAGTGCCGGGATCGCGCCATCGCAATCCATTTAGTCTATCGCATTAGTAGTTTGTCCGTCGCTCCAATGACCCAAGCAAGGAACGCACCGTGCTGGTTGCCGAGATGAACTGGATGCAGATCGAGGCGCAGGCGCGCCGCGACGATCGCTGCGTCCTGCCCCTCGGCAGCGTCGAGCAGCACGCCTATCTCAGCCTCGCGACCGATGTGATCCTGTCCGAGCGCGTGGCACAGGAGGCGGCCGAGCCGCTCGGCATTCCCGTCTTTCCCGTGCTCGCCTATGGCCTGACGCCGGGATTCCTGGATTTCCCCGGCAGCATCTCGCTGCGCATGAGCACCTATGCGGCTCTGCTCGGTGACATCTTCGACGGCTTCTACCGCTCGGGCTTCCGCCGGATCGTGCTGGTCAACGGCCATGGCGGCAATTCGCCGGCTCTCAACTTCGCGACCGAATGGCTGGACAAGCACCCGGATGCCAGCATCCGCCTGCATAATTGGTGGGCGGCGCCGCAATTCCAGGCGGCGGTCAAGGCGGTCGATCCGGCCGCCTCGCACGCCTCCTGGATGGAGAACTTCCCCTGGACGCGGCTTGCGGGCGTGGCCATGCCCGATAAGCTGAAGCCGCCCTTCAACGCCGCCGAATATCAGGCCGCCAGCCCGGCGAAGCGGCGCGAGATCCTCGGAGACGGCAATTTCCACGGCCTTTACCAGCGGCCGGACGAGGAAATGCTGGAGCTCTGGCAGGTCGGCGTCGAGGAGACCCGTGCAGCGATGGTGGAGAACTGGCCGTGACGTCGCGCCGAAGGCTTCACGCATGCTAGGCCACATCGCCTCCCGCCTGGCTCAGGCCCTCGTCGTCATGCTCGTCATGTCGGTGCTGGTCTTCGTCGGCGTCTACGCGATCGGCAATCCCATCGATGTCCTGATCGGCCCCGATGTCAGCCAGGAGCTCCGGCTCCAGACCATCGCGCATTACGGGCTCGACCGGCCGCTTTGGGAGCAGTACCTCACCTTCCTCGGCCGCGTGCTGCACGGCGATTTCGGCCGCTCCTTCGTCTTCGGCATGCCGGTGATGGATCTCATCCTGTCGCGGCTGCCGGCGACGCTGGAACTGACGCTGGCTGCGGTCTGCGGCGCGGCGCTGATCGGCATCCCCGCCGGCATCTATGCGGGCTACAGGCCAGACAGCTTCGCCTCCCGGMTGATCATGACGGTCTCGATCCTCGGCTTCTCGGTGCCGACCTTCTGGATCGGCCTCGTGCTGATCATGGCCTTCGCCGTCGAACTGCAATGGCTGCCGGCCGGCGGGCGCGGCGAGACCGTCTCCGTCTTCGGCGTCGAGTGGAGCTTCCTCACCTTGAACGGCTTGAGCCACCTCCTGCTGCCGGCGCTGAACCTCGCCCTCTTCAAGCTCGCCCTGATGACGCGCCTCGCCCGCGCCGGCACCCGCGAGACCATGCTCTCCGACACCGTGAAATTCGCCCGCGCCGCCGGCTTGTCCGAGTGGACCGTGCTGCGCCGCCATGTGCTGCGGCTGATCGCGATCCCGCTGGTCACCGTCTTCGGCCTCGAATTCGGCTCGACTCTGGCTTTCGCCGTTGTCACCGAGACGATCTTCTCCTGGCCGGGCATCGGCAAGCTGATCATCGATTCGATCCAGTCGCTCGACCGGCCGGTGATGGTCGCCTATCTCATGCTCGTCGCCTTCGTCTTCATCACCATCAACTTCCTCGTCGACCTCGCCTATGTCGGGCTCGATCCGCGACTCAGGAAGGGGGGCGCGCGATGACCGACGCTTCTCCCGCAGCCCGCTTCTGGGCCGAGTTCCGCGAGAGCAAGGTCGCGGTCGTGGCGCTCGCGGTGGTCGTGCTGATGATCGGCATTGCCTTGCTGGCACCGCTCGTCGCGCCGCAGGACCCTTACGACCTCGCCAATCTCTCGCTTTCCGATGCGCGCCGCCCGCCGGGTTTCGTCGGCGAAGGCGGCTATACCCATTGGCTCGGCACGGATGCGCAGGGGCGCGATCTCCTCTCGGCCATCCTCTACGGCCTGCGGATCTCGCTGGAGATGGGCCTGGTGGCGGGCGCGCTCGCCTTTACGCTCGGCGTCACGCTCGGCATCGGCGCGGCCTATATCGGCGGGCGCTGGGAAGCCTTCATCATGCGCGTCATCGACCTGCAGCTCGCCTTCCCGGCGATCCTGCTGGCGCTCGTGCTTTCGGCGCTGCTGGGCCAGGGCAAGCTCCAGCTCATCGCGGCGCTGGCCTGCGCGCAATACGCCTATTTCGCCCGCACCGCCCATGGCGCGGCCTCGGCCGAGCGCGGCAAGGACTATGTCGAGGCGGTGCTCTCGACGCCCCTGCCCGGCTGGCGCGTCGTCCTGCGCCATATCTTCCCGAACTGCCTGCCGCCCTTGATCGTCGTCGCGACCGTGCAGGTGGCGAATGCCATCGCGCTGGAGGCGACGCTCTCSTTCCTCGGMGTCGGCCTGCCGSWGACGGAGCCCTCGCTTGGCATGCTGATCTCGAACGGCTTCCAGTACATGCTGTCCGGCCGCTACTGGATCTCGATCTATCCCGGCATCGCCCTGATCGTCCTGATCGTCGCGATCAACCTCGTCGGCGACCGCATCCGCGACCAGGTCAATCCGAGGCTGAAGCGATGAGCGACGCGCCTCTCCTTCAGGTCACCGACCTCGCCACCCATTTCCACACCCGCAATGGTGTGGTGAAGGCGGTCGACGGCGTCTCCTTTGCGCTGAAGCGCGGCGAGGTGATGGGGCTCGTCGGCGAGTCCGGCTCGGGCAAGAGCATCACCGGCTTCTCGATCATCGGGCTGATCGACGCGCCCGGCCGCGTTGAGTCCGGCTCGTCGGTGAAGCTGGAGGAGCGCGAACTCGTCGGCTTGCCTTCGGCGGAACTGCGAAAAATCCGCGGCAAGCAGATCTCGATGGTCTTCCAGGACCCGATGATGACGCTGAACCCGATGCTGACCATCGGCACGCAGATCCGGCTCGCCCTGGAAGCGCATGAAACGGTCTCCGGTGCCGAGGCCCGCCGCCGCTCCGTCGCGGCGCTGGCGCAGGTCCGCATTCCCGATCCCGAGGCCAAGGTCGATTTCTATCCGCATCAGTTCTCCGGCGGCATGCGCCAGCGCGTTGCCATCGCGATTGCCCTGTTGCATCGGCCGAAGCTGATCATCTGCGACGAGCCGACGACCGCGCTCGATGTCTCCGTCCAGGCCGAGATTCTCGTCGAGATGAAGGAGCTCGTCGCCGAGCTCGGCACGGCGCTGATCTGGATCAGCCACGACCTCGCCGTCGTCGCCTCGCTCGCCGACCATGTCTGCGTCATGCGCTACGGCAAGATCGTCGAGRCCGGGCCGACGCTCGATGTCCTGACCCATCCGCAGCATCCTTATACGCGGTCGCTCCTCGACGCGCTGCCCTCACGCTCCGAGCCCGGCAAGCTGCTCGCCGGGGGCGTCGGCGCCGATGTCGCGCCGCCGCCGCGCGCTGTGAAACAGGCGCCGCCCGTCGTCGCGGATGCCGTGCACTATGTCCGCATCGAGCATGTCGCCAAGCGCTTTGCTCAGACGCCCGGCCTGTTCCGCAAGCTCGCGCAGAAGGCCGGCCTGTCGAAGGCACCGGCCGCTGTGCAGGCCGTCGATGACGTCACGCTGGTGCTGAAGCGCGGCGAGGCGCTCGGTCTCGTCGGTGAATCCGGCTCGGGCAAATCGACGCTCGGACGCGTCGCGGCCGGCATCTATGCGCCGGACAGTGGTTTCGTGCGCATCGACGATGCGCCGGTGATGAGCGCGGGCGACCATCCGCACAAGGTCACGACGCGCGTCCAGACGATCTTCCAGGACCCCTTCGCCTCGCTTAACCCCCGCATGAGGGTGGGTGACAGCATCGCGGAAGGTCCGCTGGCGCACGGCCTCATCAAAAGCGGCGAGGCGAAGACTTACGTCCGGCAATGGCTGGCGGCGGTCGGGCTCAACCCCGATTTCGCGGACCGCTACCCGCACCAGTTCTCCGGCGGCCAGCGCCAGCGCGTCGCCATTGCCCGCGCGCTCGCCATGCAGCCCGATGTCGTGGTCTGCGACGAGCCGGTCGCCTCGCTCGACGTCTCCATTCAGGCGCAGATCATCAACCTCTTGATCAGGCTCAGGCAGGAACTGGATCTCACGCTGATCTTCATCTCGCACGACCTCTCGGTCGTCCGCCATCTCTGCGACCGCGTCGCGATCATGTATCGCGGCAAGATCGTCGAGAGCGGCCCGGCCGGCCAGGTCTACGATCATCCGCAGCACGACTACACCAAGCGCCTGCTCGCCGCCGTGCCGGTGCTACCGCGCGCTGTGACGACCTGAGGAGAGCGACCATGACGAGCCAGTCCGATGAACTCCTGCCCTGGCAATGGCCGGAAGAGGTCTGGCGCGGCAAGGTCGAGCAGGTTCGCGCCGGCCGGAATCTGAAGCCCGCGAAGTGGAAGAACGGCGCCCGCTGCGCGGTCGCGCTCTCCTTCGACGTCGACCACGAGACCAACGAACTGCGCGACGGCGGCAAGTCGGTCGGGCGGCTTTCCTGGGGCCAGTACGGCAACCGCGTCGGCGTGCCCCGCATCCTCGACCTGCTGAAGCGGCAGGATATCCCCGCAAGCTTCTTCGTGCCCGCCGTCACCGCCTTGCTCTACCCGGAAGAGCAGCGCCGCATCATCGGCGAGGGCCATGAGATCGGCCTCCACGGCTGGATTCACGAGGTCAATACGGCGGTTCCGCCCGAAAACGAGCGCGAACTGCACCTGCGCTCGGCCGATACGCTGGAGAAGGTCACCGGCGTCCGCCCGGTGGGCATGCGCACGCCGTCCTGGGATTTTTCCGACGTGACGCTCGCGATCGAGCGCGAGCTCGGCCTGCTCTACGATTCCTCGCTCTTCGCCGATGACGACCCCTATGAGATCGTCGAGAAGGGCGAGCCGACCGGCATCGTCGAACTGCCGGTCGAGTGGATCCGCGACGACGCGCCGTATCTCAGCATGAACCGCTTCCAGGCGCTCCGACCCTATACGCCGCCGGAAGCGGTCTTCGACATCTTCCGCCGCGAATTCGAGGGCGCCTATGCCGAGGGCGGGCTCTTCCTGCTGACCATGCACCCGCATGTCATCACCTACCGCTCGCGCTTCTGGATCCTCGAGGAGCTGGTTCGCCTCGCCAAGGCCAAGGGCGATTGCTGGTTCGCGACCCATGCCGAGATCGCGGCCTATGTGAAGGACGAGGCCGGCATCTGACCCGCTCGGGCGGTGGAACCGCTGCCCGATTCCCGCCGTTTTCGCTTCATCGCCGGTTCAGGCCGCAAGGGCCCTGATACCGCGCAGGTTGAACGAATGACGGGAATCGCGATGCGCACGAAACGCTTGCTGCTGGTCGGAACGGTCCTGCCGGCCCTTATCCTCTCCCAGGCGGGGCAGGCCTTCGCGCCGTTGGGCGTCCAGCTCGCCCAGGCGCCGGGAGGCGACGACGATCGTGGCCGCGGCCAGCGTGAGCGCCAGCCCGGTCCCGGAGGAGGCCAGCCCGGCCAACCCGGTCAGCCGGGGCATCCAGGAGCCGGCGGCCAGCCGGGGCGTGCCGGAGCCGGCGGTCAACCCGGCCAGCCCGGCCGCCCGGGACAGCCGGGACAACCTCCTGGCGAGCGCGCGCCCGCAGCGCCCC